>JADMKJ010000198.1 GCA_015478855.1 Proteiniphilum sp. | reverse complement strand
GAGAACCTCACCTTCCGCAGCAGCGTGGGGTATCATTTTTCCCAAAACTCATCGCGCAGCTATGTGCCTGAGTATATCCTGTCGGCAAAGACGGCTAACCCTACGGACGACGTGAGCCAGGCGCAATCGTGGAGCTCACGGTGGACACTGGAGAACACGTTGAACTATACCTTCTCACTTTCCGATCACAACTTCAACAGCCTCATCGGCCAGTCGGTTGAGAAATGGGGATATGGTGAGAGTCTCGAGGCCAAGAACTCATACTCACTCTTCCCCGGATCGTTCGATCATGCCTACATTGACAATACACAGGGGCTCGACACCACCAACTCGGAGATGGGGGGCAGTCCCAATTCCGACGGGAGCCTCGCCTCCTTCTTCGGACGTGTCAACTACAACTACCAGGAGCGTTATCTGGCATCGATCGTGATGCGTGCGGACGGTTCCTCCAACTTCTCGAGGGGTAACCGCTGGGGTTATTTCCCCTCCCTCTCTGCCGGATGGGTGGTCACCTCCGAGGAGTGGATGAGGTGGAGCGACAGCTGGCTGAGCTTCTTTAAGCTGCGTGGCAGCTGGGGACAGAACGGTAATTGCAACATCGACAACTTCCAGTATCTGGCAACCATCGCCTTCAATACCAATGCCTACTACTATGATGACAAAGCTACCCCTGCCACAGGTGGTTATCCCGACCTGCTGGCGAACAAGGAGGTCACCTGGGAGACATCGGAACACCTCGACTTCGGGTTCGACGCCCGTTTCCTGAAATCCAGACTGGGTGTTAACTTCGACTGGTACAAGAAGACCACCAAAGACTGGCTCGTGGTGGCTCCCACGCTGCTCCTTTACGGTGCCGGTGCCCCCTACATCAACGGTGGTGACGTGCAGAACAAGGGTGTGGAGCTGGCGCTCACCTGGAACGATAAGATTGGGACAGATCTCACCTATGGCATGTCGCTCAACATGGCGCACAATGCCAACGAGGTGCTTCGCCTGGCAAACAGGGAGGGGATCATTCATGGTCCGGAGCAGGTGATCGCGGAGAACACCACCGAGTCGTTCCGCGTGGAGGTGGGTTATCCGATGGGTTACTTCTGGGGTTACAAGACCCTCGGGGTCTTCCAGAACCAGTCGCAGATTGATCAGTGGATGGCTGACGGCAATGTGGTGCGGCAGGATGTAGCCAAACCGGGTGATCTGATTTTCCAGGACACCAACGATGATGGTGAGATCAATGCCGACGACAAGACCATGATCGGCAACCCGCATCCCGATTTCACCGGGAGCTTCAACATCAATCTTGCCTACAAGGGGTTTGACCTCTCGCTGACGGCCTATGGTGCTTTCGGGATGCAGATCCTCAAATCGTACCGCTCCTACTCCGACACACCCAACGACAACTACACCAACAAGGATGTCACCAGGTACTGGGATGGGGAGGGATCGACCAACAAATACCCGGCCTTCGCCTACGGCAAGAACATCAACTTTATCGATATCTCGGATATCTACCTGGAAGATGCCGATTACGTGAAGCTCTCGAACATCACCGTCGGCTACGACTTCACCAAGGGATTCAAGAGCCTGCCTTTCTCGAAGCTACGGCTTTATCTGACAGCACAGAACCTGTTCACCATTACCGGCTATTCGGGGATGGACCCGGAGATCGGTTTCAGCGCCGACACCAACTGGGCTTCCGGAATTGACAGTGGCTACTACCCGAGTTCACGTACACTTTTGGTTGGTCTGAATCTTACATTTTAATCAGGAGGAATAAACAATGAGAAAAACAATTACCCAAATAGCAGCAGCGGGACTCTTGCTCTTCGCTTTTGCAGGATGTGAGAGCTTCCTTGACACAGAAAGTTTCACCAAGAAGAACACATCCAACTTCCCCACATCGCAGGATGAAGCGGAACAGATGATCACCGGGATCTATGTGACGATGAATGACCTGATCAAGGATCCGGAAGCACACCCTTTCATGATTTATGACATTGCCAGTGACGACCGTTTTGGGGGAGGAAGCACCAGCAATAAGGGATCGCAGTCGATGGACCGTATGTTGAACAACAAGATCAGCTGGCTGGAGAGTCTGTGGGAGACCCGCTACGCCGGGATATACCGTGCGAACAATGCCCTTGAGACGCTCGATAACATTGAGGTGTGGAGTGATGAGAAGATCAAATCGAGGCTGCTGGCCGAGACCTACTTCCTGCGGGCATTCTTCTACCTGGATCTGATTCAGATATTCGGTGAGGTGCCCCTGAAGCTGAC
>JADMKJ010000197.1 GCA_015478855.1 Proteiniphilum sp. | reverse complement strand
TAGGTAGCCGCCGTTCTTTACAACGAGCCCCCGGGAGAAATCCCGGGGGCTTTTTTTATTCAGGAGAGTCATGTAACGCTGTTCCATCATTGGTACTGTGTCATTATGGGACAAATTATGTTTTTTTATTCCTTCCTTTTATGCATTGAACATCCTCTATGATATATTTGTTACAATAGAAGATAAAATCATAACCAGACAGATAACTATAAATTAAAAAGACAATCTTATGAAAAAATTATTCACCATTCTTATAGTATTTACCACAACCATACTCTTTACCAACTGTGCCAGTGACAAGCCCGATGACCTGCCGGGATCGATGAATGCTTCGGCTACGCAATCATTCACGATGATTGCCGCAGCAGGTGCCACCTCCACCAGTAACGTGACGTTTGCAATGAGTGACTTCGCGGCAATAAGTGAGTATGTGAAATATGTGAATGTTGCTCTTGTGCAAACATCATCCTATATTCAAATTTCAGGGATCACCTCCGCACAGGAGGTAGAGCTGACGAACGTTACATTATCATTGAAAAGTGATTCAAAAAAGAAAATTGTATTGCCCACGATCACTGCAAATACCAAACTCATGGAATTGCCTCAGCTGACATTCCTGCAGACAGTGATGGATGAGATCAACAGAAAAGGATCCTCATCGCTCGTGTTGTCTTATACATCCACACATCAACTGTCAGCACCGGTAACGCTGACGATTAAGATGGATACCCGGTTTACATTTGATTGACAATAGAGCAGGGATTGATCATCCTTTCTATTTCATGCAAAAAGGTTGCCAAAATTGGCAACCTTTTTGCATTTCGATATGATTTAATTCGGTTGTGTTACTGTACCGGTTCAAGGTATTGCGCGTAGCAGTATCCCTCTTCACCGTCATTGTCGCAAACAAGCCACCACAGATCGTTGGCTTTGCTTATCAGCGTGATGATATCACCCTTCTCTGCTTTGCCGACGATAGGCTGATCCGTTCCGGGACCTTTGCGGATGTTCAGGCGGCTTTCTCTCGTAACCACTTTCACCTTTCCACCATCAGTTACTGCAGTCTTAATATTCAGCAGCACATCGTTGCTTTTAAACTGTGGATCTATCCTTTGATAAATCTCCCACATCTTGTCCTTTATGCTGGCTGATGGAACAACACCATCCAGTTTGAGCACGTTACCTGATTCATTTACCAACACATTGTTTTGTCTGGCGAGATCAACCAGCTCTTTGTATTTGTCTACTAATGCCATAATCAATTATTTAACCGTCAGGTTATTTACGATCTGCTCAGGGTTCAGAGCGTTTAACTTCTGCATAAGGGTAGGAAGATCTCTTTCTCTGATCTCACCGGTGAGCGTGATAACTCCATCCTGTGCAGTAGCAGTGACTGTTGAATGATCCTTAAGTGCGTCTTCCAGGCCTGCATTGATGGTAGCATCTAAAGCTGTGTAATCGGGAGCGGGAGGAATCACTTCGACTTGATTAACAACAGATTTTACATTTTCTACTGCGGCAACAGTACTTTCAGCATATGCCTTTGTAGCATCATCATCCACTATACCTGTCAATGTTGCTACCTGATCCTGAACAGTTACCACAACACCAGCTAAATCAGGATTTGCAATTAATAACTCTTGTGCAGATTCTTGTATCTCTGCATCACTTACTTTTTTACACGAAGTAACACCTGCTCCCAGTGCCAGGATCAGTGTGACCAATGAAATTAAACGAAGTGCTTTCATAATTTTCCTTTTTTAATTAAACGTTAATAAATTTTATCCTCAAACGGTATCTATAAAACATACGAGTATGGGAAAAGTTCTTAAAACATCTGATTATTTATGAATTACGAAATAATAAACCTAAAAGATTTTACGATACTTGTGACAGTAAGGTTTTGTTCCTTTATACGTATAATACTCCTGATGATAATTTTCTGCTTCCCAGAAAGTGGATGCAGGTTTCAACATGGTTGCTACTTTATAACCTTTTTCAGTTAAGATATTGATATATTTCTCGGCAATCTCTTTTTCCAATTGACTGGAGTAGAATATAGAGGAGAGATACTGTGGACCGATGTCAGGACCCTGGCCGTTGGTTTGCGTGAAATCGTGCGTTTCAAAGAATAGCTTCACCATCTCCTCGTAGGATGTCACAACCGGATCAAAAACCACCTCAGTGGTCTCAAGATGACCGGTATTCTTCTGACAAACCTGCTCGTAGGTGGGGTTATCGACATGTCCTCCCATAAAGCCAACTGTGGTCTCCTTTACGCCGGGAGCCTTCATGAAAAAGTATTCTGTTCCCCAGAAACAGCCCGATGCAAAATAGACTTTGGACGTTCCTTCCTGCCTGGCAGGAATAAACTTAAGCGAGATGGAGTTGACGCAGTGGCGGGTCTGTTTTGAGGTAAACCCTTCATCCAGGAAAACATGTCCCAGATGAGCGTCACAATTGTTGCAGATGATCTCTGTACGCCTGCCGTCGGCATCCTGCACACGCTTCACGGCACCCTCTATCTCATCATCGAAAGAGGGCCATCCGCACTGCGCATCGAACTTGTCGGAGGAGCGGTACAACTCCGCGTCACACCGCTTACAGAGATAGACTCCTTCTGACTTGTTATTGAGTAATTCACCTGTATAAGGCCTTTCTGTTCCTTTATGTATAATCACTCGCTCCTCTTCGGGAGTTAATTTGTTAAATTCCATAGTTGTTAATTTGATGTTATCTGATTTTTTCTGATGGCCCTGTGCGCACATGGTGAAAAACATGCCGGTAAACAGGATTAACCAATATATTCGTTTCATCGTCTCCTTTTGTTATATCGTCTATTTCCTAAAGATACCGTCTGAAAGCATACCGCTTTCTCCGTTTCAGGTAATGCAGATCGATGTCATGGGCAAACGCTTCACGTTCAAACCCGATCTCCCTGTATGCCCTGTAGCGCTCTCCGTAGCGGATCCATTTGAAGACCCATTCCGTGATGTACCAAACGTAGAAGCCAACCACCCACAATTCCAGTATCTGACGGGTATGGATTGCTTCGTGATTGAGCACGCGTTTATCAAGCGTCTTATGCTCTTTTCTCGCGAAGACTATTCCGAACAGGTTAATCGCCCTGAACCCTTTTACCGGCAGATAGTTGGAATAGATAATTTTCATACGGTTGACCCCAATTTCACAAGCTTTATCTAAATCAAAGGTAGGAACATTCCATGAATTTCGTAACTTTGCATACTTAAAAATAGATAATTCAAAAAAAAGTAACATGGATCAGATTTTTTCTTCAGATATGCCTTTTAAAGTGGCAGACATCACGCTGGCCGACTTCGGACGCAAAGAGATTGAGATTGCCGAGCATGAGATGCCCGGATTGATGGCGATACGTAAGAAATATGCATCGGAAAAACCATTGAAAGGTGCCCGGGTGATGGGGTCGCTACACATGACCATACAAACGGCGGTGCTGATAGAGACACTGGTTGAACTGGGTGCCGATGTGCGCTGGGCCAGCTGTAACATCTTCTCCACCCAGGATCATGCTGCCGCTGCGATCGCTGTGGCAGGTGTACCTGTCTATGCATGGAAAGGTGAGTCGCTCGAGGAGTACTGGTGGTGTACAGAGATGGCCCTTCGTTTCCCCGGTGGTAAGGGACCCAATCTGATCGTTGATGACGGAGGTGATGCCTCACTGCTCGTGCATATGGGCTATCAGGCCGAGAATGATGCGTCAACCATCGACAGGAAGGGTGACAATCGCGAGGAACAGGCTATCCTGGATACCCTGCACCGCATTCTGGAGGAGGATGATCAGCGCTGGCACAGGACCATTGCCGACATGAAAGGTATCTCCGAGGAGACAACCACCGGTGTGCACCGTCTCTATCAGATGATGGAGAGAGGTGAGCTGCTGGTGCCTGCCATCAACGTGAATGATTCTGTTACCAAATCGAAGTTCGATAACCTCTACGGTTGCCGCGAGTCACTTGCCGACGGTATCAAGCGCGCCACCGATGTGATGATCGCAGGTAAAGTGGTCGTTGTGTTGGGTTATGGCGATGTAGGGAAGGGTTGTGCACACTCAATGCGTTCTTACGGTGCCCGTGTCATCGTGACGGAGATCGATCCTATCTGCGCACTGCAGGCAGCCATGGAGGGTTACAAGGTGACCACCATGGAGGAAGCGTTAAAGGAGGGGAACATTTTCGTTACCACCACCGGCAACCGTGATGTGATCACCATTGAGCATATGCAGCAGATGAAGGACCAGGCTATTGTCTGTAATATCGGTCATTTCGACAATGAGATTCAGGTAGATAAGCTTATCTCTTTTCCCGGCATCGTACATACCAATATCAAACCACAGGTGGATAAATACATCTTCCCCGCCGGCAACGCCATCTTCCTGCTGGCTGAAGGACGACTTGTAAACCTTGGCTGTGCTACAGGTCACCCCTCATTCGTGATGAGCAACTCATTCGCCAACCAGACACTGGCACAGATTGATCTCTGGAGGAACAACTATGAAACAGGAGTATACCGTCTCTCCAAAGAACTCGATGAAGAGGTTGCAAGGTTGCACCTGGAACAGATTGGTGTGAAACTGACCACGCTTACGCAGAAGCAGGCCGACTACCTGGGTATATCTGCAGAAGGCCCGTTCAAAGCGGAGCATTACAGGTATTGAATAGCAATAAGCTATAAGCAATAAGCTGTAAGCAATAAGCTATAAGTAATAAGCGTAAGCAATAAGCTATAAGCTATAAGCTCTTTAGGTGAAAACATTGTAGGAGAGCGGTTCGGGTTTTAAAGTTTTCTGTGGTTTACAGTCACCAATAAGCTCTTCGGAGAATGATCGCAGCAAAAACGTTTAGTTTTGAAAGGGTTATCATTGTGGATCGAAAATTTAAAAGATTTTATCCCTTTAACAGTTGCAAATTTAAAATAAACGTTTTATCTTTGCACTCGCTTTTGAAAGAAGGCATTTAGGCTGATTCGCTAGCTCAGCTGGTAGAGCACATCCCTTTTAAGGATGGGGTCCTGGGTTCGAACCCCAGGCGGATCACGGAGAAACCTGCTGTTATGGCGGGTTTTCTTTTTTGTTTGCACTTTAACCCCAAAGAGTAAAACCAAACACCATCATGAATTGTTCTGATTGCTATGCCCCCCGTTTTTCAATATTAAAAACGGGAATGCGTTTTGTGGCAAGCAGTAAACAGTTATTTTTCAATTAGTTAGATTATTATGTCAATTTTACATAATCGTATTTCCAACAGAGAATTAAAATTGAGGATGTTACAGGATGACGAACCGCGCATTACCATTTCTTTCTATCAATATTTTCACATAAGTGATCCGCAGCAATTTCGGGACAATCTCTACATTCAACTCAATGAGATCAGGGTATATGGCCGGATTTATATTGCAAAAGAAGGGATTAACGGACAAGTATCACTGCCGGAAAGTAATAAAGAAACGTTTCGCAATATACTGTATAATGCCGATCCGGCGTTGGATGGCATCCGACTGAATGTAGCAGTGGGGGATAACGGCAAATCGTTTTGGGTGCTGCGCATGAAAGTACGCAATAAAGTGGTTGCCGATAATATTGATGATCCGAAGTTCGACCCTTCCAAAACAGGTAAGTACCTCAATGCATATGAGTATAATGAAATTACACAACAACCTGACACCATCGTCGTGGACATGCGTAACCACTATGAATATGAAGTAGGGCACTTTGAAAATGCAGTAGAAATACCCTCCGAAACCTTTCGTGAGCAATTGCCCATGGCCGTAGAAATGTTGAAGGAGCATAAAGATAAGAACATCGTGATGTATTGTACTGGTGGCATCCGTTGTGAAAAAGCAAGTGCTTATATGCTTTATAAAGGGTTTCAAAACGTCTACCACGTTGAGGGAGGTATCATAGAATATGTCCGCAAAGCAAGGGAGGAAAATATTCCGGTTAAGTTTACCGGTAAGAATTTTGTATTTGACGAACGTCTGGGTGAACGGATTACCGATGATGTGATATCCCATTGTCACCAGTGTGGTGAGCCCTGCGATACACATACCAACTGTAACTTCGAAGGATGCCATCTCCTTTTTATTCAGTGCGGAAAGTGTGCTGCTGAGATGGATGGTTGTTGTTCCGACGAGTGCAAGGGTCTTTTTCAGCTGCCTGCAGATGATCGCAAGAAGCTAAGAAAGGGAAGTGACCGCGGAAGAGCTATCTTCAATAAATCGCGAAATAACACACTGTTGCGAAAGAATGCAATCACTTCGTAGCTGTCATCTCATCCACTCTTTCATCACAGTGTTATGCATCCCTTTTGCGGAAACCTTCATGTGCTAATTGAGGTAACGGGCAGGGGTTGAGTTACTACAATAGTGAGTGTCGATTAATTTTGTTCATCAAAAATTAATTGCTATCTTTGCATCCGCAAATACAAATTATACTCATTTAAAAGAACTACTAAATGGCAACAAAACTACGTTTACAGAGAAGAGGACGCAAAAATTATCCTTTTTATCAGATTATTGTTGCAGATAGCAGAGCTCCACGGGATGGAAAGTATATTGAAAGGATTGGTTCATACAACCCGAACACTAATCCTGCTACGATCACTTTAGATTTCGAAAGAGCTTTGTATTGGCTGCAAACAGGGGCACAACCCACAGACACCGTGCGTAATATTTTATCGGACGAAGGCGTATTAATGAAGAAACACCTTTTGGGTGGTGTGACAAAAGGAGCATTCGACGAGACTGAAGCCGAGAAGAGATTCGAGGCGTGGAAAAATAACAAACTGCAAACTTCTCATTCTTTGAAACTGAAAGATGAAGAGTTACAACGTGCTGATGAAAAAGCACGTATGGATGCAGAAAAAGAGGTGAACAAAACAAGAGCTGAAGCTATAGCCAAGAAAAGAACAGATGAGGCTGCTGCGAATGCACCTGTTGCTGCTGTAGAGGAAGCACCTGCTGTAGAGGAAGCACCCGCTGTGGAAGAAGCACCTGCTGTAGAGGAAGCACCCGCTGTGGAAGAAGCACCCGCTGTAGAGGAAGCTCCTGCTGTGGAGGAAGCACCTGCTGTAGAGGAAGCACCCGCTGTGGAGGAAGCACCCGCTGTAGAGGAAGCTCCCGCTGTGGAGGAAGCACCTGCTGTAGAAGAAGCACCTGCTGTAGAAGAAAAACCGGTTGTCGAAGAAGCTCCGGCTGCTACAGAAGAACCCAAAGCGGATGAACCAGCTGCAGAGGAGAAGAAAGAAAAATAAGCTGAATAAGAGATAAACATACTTATAAAAAAGCCCGGTGCAATTGCATCGGGCTTTTTTAGGTTCTGTTCGGTAGTTATTTGTTGAGATAATTCCAGAAGCTTTCTGGCAGGTAAATATTTTGCACCGTTGCAGCACGGTAGAAAAGAGGAGCGATTTCCGAATCATGGAAGCCTGCTATGCCGCAGCCAACACGTGTTACAAGAAATTGCAGTTCGGGGTTAGAGATGGCAAAGTCGATAAAGTCATCCACATAAGGCTGAATATCCTCCACACCGCCATGCATTGTCGGGATACCATAGGATTGTCCCTGTAAGCCTGTTCCCTGTCCCCAGAGTGCACCAAATTTCTCATGAGCTATTTTTGCGGCACCACCGCCATGACTGCCTTCAAGATTACTCCCAAAGACAAATATTTCATTCTCCTCCAGATCGGAGATGTAGTCGGGTGTTATTCTTGTGTTCATTCCTTTATATTGGGTTTGTACATATCGGCAGCGGTGATACCACACTCCTCTTTCATCTGAAAGCAATATTCCATTTTACCAAAATCTCCATCTGCATTGTTAGTGCCGAAGGTGAATTTCAATCCGGCCTCTTTCGCTTTCTGTATAAAGGCTTTGTTGGGGATTTTATACCTGTGGTTTATCTCCAGCACCTTGTCAGTTGCAACCATAGCTGCGATCACCTTATCCATGCGATCATTTGTCCAGAACGCATCATAACGGTCGTTCATCACATCGGGCAGGAAATTGGGGTTTACATAGACATCCATCGGCTCTTCCATCACATCCACTATCTTCTCCACAATAAGATCCATGTATTGATCTTCATCCTCAATAAAGACCTGTTCCGGTATCCAGAGACGGGTGCGGCGACCTTTTGTATCTGTAAAGGTCAACGCATCGGTAAAGACATAGTCGAACTGATCACGAACCTCTTTTGAGAACGTCTCCGGCCATTCTCTTCCTTCTCCCTGCATTGCCTGAATGAAAGGTTGTCCCTCCATTGCTTCAAGATATTCAATCACCTCCTCATCACTGGTGATGGGAAAGCCTACGCCACAGTTAGGGGCAAGCGCATAATTGATACCATGGCTGCGTGCCTGCGCTGCAGCCTGCTCTGCGGTGATTCCTTTCAGATGCACATGATAATCAAGCACGGGAAAGTTCTCCTGATGCATTCTGATAATATGATCTGTTGTTTCATCGATAGCTTCTGACTGTTGTTTTGCAGTGTCAACCTTATCGCCGAGAGGAGTTACTGACACAGATTGAAACTCGATGGTGCCTTCACTGTTTTGCAGGGCAAACTTTCCCCCTGAAAGTAATTGTGCTGCATTTTCAGCAGAACGATAAGGTGATGCCGGTTCAATGTATTCCACCACCGGATCTCCATTCAATTTCACCGTGATTGCCCTACCTTCCACACGTATCACCATATCGAACCACTCGTTGGTTTTTACTATCGATTTTGTAAGGTTGCGTACACCCAGCAGACTGCCTGTTTTTGTCCACCACTGCATGCTCTCAGCATCGTTGTTCAATGCTACCTGATACCCATTCTCAATGTTGCTATCGGTATGAAATGCAATCAACCCCTTGCCGTTATCCACTGTCCTTGCAGTGACACTCAATTCAAAACCGGTGTAATTTCCCTTTTTAAGCAGAAGGGTTGCACCTTCATTCAACTGAAGTATTCCCTCTTTGATTGATACATCGCCCTGAATATTCCACTGATCGCTGTTTTGACCGTCAAATAACTGAGTGGTCGCTTTGTTTCCGGTACAGGAAACCATGATAATAATGGTAGTAAGAATGGTTACAAGAATCTTTTTCATAAAAATAAAAATTTAGTTATTGGTTAGAAGGTAATCAATAGTTCAACTGTGAATTTGTCGGAGTCCATTTCCGGTTCACCCGCGAAGACAATCATTTCGTTATTAATAAAATACCATTCGTAGTCGATCCGAACTATTGATGCGAATTTTTTCTGGTCGAATCCCAGACCTATGCCGGTTGTCAGTCGATTGACATCAAACCCTGATTCATCCAGTCTTTCATCTATACCATCCCATCGTACGGCAGGTAACAGATAATCGAATAGTTTACTTTTTATCGGAAAACTGTAGGCTCCCTGCAGATAATAAGAGAGCATGTCGGAATAGAGCTCCGTTTGACTCTCTCTTTTCATTATTTCGGTTTCCACCTTCCATCTATCGGCCTGATATCTGAAATCAGCACCATAGAAGAGAAAATGTTGGTTCTCATTCCGTGGGTAGTCATATAGTTTGGCAGTTACCCTTGCACCCTCCATACTTCCCAGTTCTACCCGGGCGCCGAATGATTTTTTCTTTTTCCAGACCGGATCATTGATTGCGTTGCCGTTGAAGAGACCCGCTTCAAGTTTTGTAGGAATCATTCCCATGTTAAACTCATATTTGGCCAGTATGCCCAGGTCTCTGGTACTTAGAAAATACTTCCCGAGGAACGCCCTGTTGGCAAACATCATCGTGCCGGGTGTAACGATATAGGAGTTGAACAAAGGGATACCTGTCTGACCCAATGTAAATGTGAGACCATCGAGAGGTTTCAGTGTGCCACTCAGGTCGAGTACTTTAAAATCACCGTTGTCGCTCAACTCAATCTGTACTCTGAAGGAGGTGTAGGGGTTGACAATACCTTTTGCCCCTATACGTGAGTTTCTTACCGAAAAGCGGGACATACCTGTCTCAGTAGCATATTCAAGTTTATTCTTTAATGTCCCATCAAAGGTTATCCCCGGATAGGATATCGAGTCATTCTCCTGAGCCATTATTGAAAAAGAGGAAAAAAGAAGTATCAGTGTCAGTAAATGTTGTCTACGCATATAATGAAAGAGTTTTTTGATAATATGGGTGTATCTTTTATTTTTTAATTGGCGAAAAACTGTTCAAAACCTTCGGAATGAATGGAACCTAATGTTCCGTCGGGCATTTCATATATAAAATAATAATGCAAACCGGCTATCTCTTTCGCTGTTTCTTTCGATTTCTCAATACCCATCGCCATGAAAGCGGTAGCATAAGCATCTGCAGTCATGCAATCATCCGCTAGCACCGTCGCACCCAGAATATCGAGTTGCGATGGATAGCCTGTATGGGGATCGATGGTATGAGCATACTTCCTTCCCTCCTTAATATAGAAGTTGCGGTAATTACCCGAGGTGGCCAGTGATTTATCGCAAAGTGATAAAATCACCTGCAGCTCGTGCTGCATCCCGGAGGCATCGTCGATCGGTTTATCAACACCTATTCGCCAACACTCTCCCTTGTCATTCACTCCTTTGGCCGTAATCTCGCCACCAATCTCAATCATATAGTTCTCAATTCCGTGGCTTTCCAACAGGTTGGCAATCACGTCGCACGAATAACCCTTGGCGATTGCAGAGGTGTTCAGGGTTACGCGGGGGTCTGTTTTAAGAATATTCCCTTCACTATCTACAGTTACCTTGTTGAAACCTACAAATTGTTTCAAACTGTCTATGGTTGCGGGAGTGACATGCTCCATATGTTGAAATCCGAAGCCCCAGGCATTGATCAGGGGGGAGATGGTAATATCGAATTTCCCATCTGTTTTCTGCGAAACTTCCATCGATTTCAGGAACACTTTCATGAAAAAGGAGTCCGGCTTCACGGGCTCATTACGGTTTATTTTGGAGATAACAGAACTCTCCTTGAAAGGATTCAGCGAGAGATCGAACTGATGTAGTTCAGATTCAATCACCTCTTTCAGCGACCGGTTGTAGGCATACTTGATGTGATAACCGGTTGTGAAAATCTCACCCTGCTCCTGATAATAGATGTAATTCTTTTTTTCTCTGTCTGCATTACAGGATAACAGCAACGTTACAGGGATCAACAGATAAAGAAGAAGGTTGTTTTTTGTATTCATTCAATTGAAATTATCCGTTTTCGACTTCCAGCTGACAGCTGTCAACATTTTAATGTAAAGGCATAGTAAGAGCAGCTGATTAGGATTTAGCCTTGTACGAAAAGCTGTCTGCACTTATTTCTCATTACTTACTTCTTATTTCAAAATTCTTCCTCAATCCGGTAATGATTCCTATCCGAAGCATTCCGGGAGATCAGCTCACCCAGAAATCCGGCAAGGAAGAGAAGGGTACCCAGTATCATCATTGTCAGAGAGAGGTAGAAATAGGGTGAATCGGTAACAAGGCGATAGTAGTTACCATGTTGCATATCATACAATTTCATGCCACCTACAAGTATTACTGCAATAAATCCCAAAAGAAACATCACGCTTCCCCATAATCCGAAAAAGTGCATCGGCTTTTTTCCGAACTTATTAAGGAACCAAAGAGTCATCAGATCAAGATATCCGTTCACGAACCTGTTCGCCCCGAACTTACTTTTTCCATAGCGGCGTGACTGATGCTGCACCACTTTCTCTCCAATTTTAGCATATCCGGCATTCTTTGCCAGAACGGGAATATAGCGATGCATGTCGTTGTAGACCTCGATACCTTTGGCCAGCGACTGGTCATATGCCTTCAGACCACAGTTGAAATCATGTATTTTAATCCCCGATATTCTCCGGGCAGTGGCATTGAACAGTTTCGACGGCAGGTTTTTTGTCAGCTTGTCGTCGTACCTCTTCTTCTTCCATCCGGAGACCAGATCGAAACCATCCTCTTTTACCATACGGTAGAGTTCGGGTATTTCATCGGGACTGTCCTGCAGGTCAGCATCCATGGTGATGATTACATCACCCTCTGCTTTCTCAAAAGCACAATGCAGTGCAGGAGACTTACCGTAGTTACGGCGAAATTTAATTGCTTTTACGTTCTCCGATTCTTCACGAAGCTGTTTGATGATCTCCCACGAACTGTCGGTGCTTCCGTCATCCACGAAAATGATCTCATATGAAAAATCATTTTCCTGCATCACCCTGGCGATCCAGCTATGCAGCTCGGGGAGCGACTCCTCTTCGTTCAATAAGGGTATGACAACTGAAATATCCATTTGTCGGGAATATAGTTTATATGTTTTGCTTGGGTTTGTAGCGAATGGCAACGGGTACGATGATCAATGAGAGAATCAAACCCCAAAAAACATCAGCCATGATCACACTATTAAAGATATAGGTGAAAGGGGTAGGGACGGACTGCTCTGTCAGTTGAGTGACGAGCGCCTTCGTTATTTCCATTGACTCAGCCATCTCAATCATCCTGCCGTAAAGATTGGAGATGAATGCCGGATCAATCCATTTCACATGTATGAATACGATCAGTGATTCCAGAATTGAGGCATAAAAGAAGAGCATAATGGAAAATTGCACGCCATGCCAATAACGCATTTTGCTCTCTACCAGCCCGGTGTTGTACTTCACCAGGAAATAAAACAACAGGAGTGGAGTTGCGATACTTAGTACGGAACCAACAAAATTGAGCGATGGTATGTTCGTGCCAATAATAACGAAAAGGTACTTCACAACCCAAAAAAAGCCCAGAAATAGTCCGGAGTACATTGCATAATTCAATAACTGACTCTTATTTTCTTTCATTGATTCATCTTTATCATGCAAAAGTAATCAAAAATATGCAAACCAGTGTAAGAAGCTTTTGAAGATAAATAGTCGGCATTCATCCGAATCTGAAAAGAGGGGACCAATATTTCATTAGTCACCCTCTTCAAACTTACATATTAGTGTATTCCGAAAGTTAAATATCAATTAACATGATCATTTTCAATCGATTCATCCGCTTCATTCTCTTTGGTCCTGGGAAGAATAAGGTTGAGAACAATTCCTACCAATGCTGAAAGACCGATTCCCGTCATGCTGATAGTGCCAATCTGCAGAACGGCTCCCCCGATACCGGTTGTGAGGATAAGTGAAACGATGATGAGATTACGTGTGTTGCTCATGTCAGTTCTGTTTTGTACCATGTTGTTTACACCCGTGGCAGCGATCATGCCGAAGAGCAAAAGCATGATTCCTCCGAGGACTGATCCGGGTATCGATTTAAGCAGTGCGCTTATCTTGCCTACCATGGAGAAAATAATACCCGTGATTGCGGCGATACGTATCACTACAGGATCAGTCACCTTGGTGAGCACCATAGCACCTGTCACCTCTGAGTAGGTTGTGACGGGAGGTCCCCCGATGAAGCCCGAAATACAGCAGGCAATACCATCGCCCAGCATGGTGCGGTGCAGGCCCGGTTTTTTTACAAAGTCCTTTCCTGCCACCTGGCTTACAGCATAGACATCACCCACATGTTCTATCACCGGAGCAATGGCTACGGGAATCATAAAGAGGATGGCCCCCCATGAAAACTCCGGTTTGACGAACTGAGGAAATCCCAGCCAGGGTGCTGCAACGACACCTGAGAAATCGACTTTTCCCAGAAGCGTGGCTGCAATATATCCCACGATTATCCCTGCAAAGATAGGGATGAGCTTAAGCAGTCCTTTGGCAAACATGCTTACGATGATTGCAGTGACTAGCGCAATAATCGCCAGCAGCCAGTCCTCACTGGCCATATTCACGCCCGTGCCGGCGAGGGAGAGACCAATCAGCATGATCACCGGTCCGATCACAACAGGCGGAAAAAGACGTTTGATCAGGTTCACACCCTGCCATTTCACCAATGCGCTCATCATGAAGTAGACCAGCCCTACGGCTACCAGACCCGACAGCGTGCCGGCCAGACCATATAACTCCGTCGCTTTTACGATGGGAGCGATAAAAGCGAAGCTGCTACCCAGAAAAATAGGGACAATACCTTTCGTAACCAGATGAAAGATCAGTGTCCCTATGCCTGCAGTAAACAGTGCCGTGGAAGGATCAAGTCCTACGAGTAAAGGTACCAGTACCGTGGCACCAAAGGCCACAAAAAGAAATTGAACCCCAACGATGGTTTTTAACGCGGGGTTAAGTTGTTTGTTGTTCTCCATTTAATTGTTAAAATCATGATTTGCATGCAAAGATAAATGTTTTTTTTAAATGGGAAACATATTTTAAGAATGAATTGTATTCTATTATTGTGTCATCTGTGTCAGTGGGTAAAAAACGAGCGGTGCCTGCCAGTTATTGCAATTTCGTTATGTGAACAGCTCTCCCGGTGTGTCCGGTTCAGGGTACCTCACCTCCTCTTTTATCTCCGGGATATTCCTGTTTTTACGGGGATTTCCCGCATCGGTGGAGATGGGGTGAGCGCTCATACCGCTTTCAGGAAAGGTGACCATCAGCTCGTCGACCCTGACTTTTGGTGTCTCCGGATTGATCCAGGCAGCCAGATCCTCTTTGTGCAGGATCAGCGGCATCCTTTTTTTTGTGTTGTGGATCATCTCCATCAGCGGGTTGGCATCGGTGGTGATGATGGAGAAGGTGTCGCGCACCTCGCCTGTCACCTTGTTGACCCATGAGTTGTAGATGCAGCCAAGGTAGAACACCGTTTCATCTTTCGGGTAGATGTAGTAGGGATATTTTCTGTTGTTCATGTGGCGCCACTCGAAGAAGCCATCCACCACCAGGATGCACCTGCGGCTGACGATCGACTTCTTATAGGAAGGTTTCTGATAGATCGTGTCGGCACGTGCGTTCAGCGTCATCTTCTGCAGCTCACCTGCATTCTCCTCCACCGCAAAGGAGGGTATCAGCCCCCATTCCGACAGTGTGACTGCCCCCTCCCTGATGATGGGCAGCAGGGGATGGGAGAAGCCCGACACAAGATAGAGCTCCTCATTGAAATCGATCGGCATCTGTACGCCGGCATTCGACTTCAGGTACTCCCTGATAGCCTCCTTCGCTTTCTTCTCTACGGAAACGGTAAAACACATATCAGAAATTTATCTCTATCAGTTCATTGAAACTGGTTGTATAAGCTTGCGAGAGATGCCTGCGCCTCATCTTATGGGTCAGCTCATCCTGCGAGGCGAGTCGTACCAGCGTCTTCCCGTACTTATGATTCAGGGTATCCATCGTCTCCATCAGCTTCCTGTGCTTCGGGTTGGAGTTGAAGAAGAGAGAGGGCTGGTACTCGTTGGCATCGACAAAATCCAGCAGGATCACCCCCGCTCTTTTATAATGCTTGCCCGCACGGAAGATGCTCTTCAGTCCGGCAATGGCGAAGCCGGCCAGCTCGAGCGAGGAGGAGGTGGGAAAGGGTAGCTTCAGCACAACGCTGTTGGCGTAGAACTCCTCCTTGTCGTTGAAGCGGTTGGTCTCGATAAAGAGCATCATGCGGCGGCACATCGACTGTTGCTCACGGAGCTTCTCCGCACTGAGCATGGTGAAGGTGGCGATGCGCTCGTGCAGGTCGCCGAAGGTGTTGTAGTCACGGTCGAAAGAACGCGTGGTGGCGATGCTCTGCTTCTTTTCGGGTATCTCCATCTCAATGGTCGCTATTCCCTGCAGGTCCTTCTGCAGGTTGCGGCCGACGACCGTCATTAGCGAACGCACCATCGATTCGGGCAATTGCGTGAAGTCGTACGCCGTGTTGACTCCCATGGTGCGTAGCTTGCGGGCATACCTCCGCCCGATACCCCATACATCCTCCACGGCAGTCCACTTCAATGCTTTGATCCGTTTTGTCTCCGTGTCGATCACGTGAACTCCCTTCAGCTCGGGGTACTTCTTGGCGATGCGGTTGGCAACCTTGGCCAGCGCTTTGGTGGGGGCTATGCCCACGCTGAGGGGTATGCCTGTCCAGCGGCCTACCTGCCGGCGCATTTTGCGACCGTACTCTGTCAGGTCGACCTCTATACCCGACAGGTCGAGAAAACATTCATCGATGGAATAGATCTCATGCGAGGGGGTGTAGGAGGAGAGGATGTTCATCACGCGGCGGCTCATATCGCCATAGAGTACGAAGTTGGAGGAGAAGAGCTGCACGTTGTGCGTCCGTATCACCTCCTGTATCTGGAAGGCGGGAGCACCCATCTTTATCCCCACAGCCTTGGCCTCATTGGAGCGCGCAATAACGCAGCCGTCGTTGTTGCTCAGCACAACGATGGGCTTGCCGTTGAGTGCAGGGTTGAAAACCCTTTCACAGGAGGCGTAGAAGTTATTGCAGTCGGCTAAGGCGTACATTGTTATTGATAATTGAGGTGACGATGCCCCATATATAGATCTCCGCCTCCTCGAAGCTGTACTCGAGCGTGGGGAAGTCGGGGTTCAGGGGGATCAGTTGTATCTTATCGTCCGTTTTACGGATCCATTTCGTGGTGAACTCACCGTCGATATAACAACAGGCCAGCAGGTCGGAGGACCACTCTACCGAGCGGTCGATCACCAGTATGCTGCCCGGGTAGACCAGCGGCGCCAGCGAGTAACCACGCGCCACGGCATAGAAGGTGGCATCGGGGTGTTTCACCAGCAGCTTGTTGATATCGAGGTTCTCCTGCAGGAAGTCATCGGCCGGAGAGGGGAACCCGCAGGCGATCTCCCCCACGAAAGGGAGCTCCAGCTCCGACATTTGGGGAGAGAAGAAATCGAAATCAGCTGTGGAGAAGATCTTACCCATCGGCGCTTTTCTTTTGTGCATAAACTGGCTCGTTACTGATGCAAATATATGCTTTTTCTGCCAATAAAAAAAGAACAATTATCTGTGCCGGGATTCTGATCTAAGCGGTATGGTGATGTTTTTCCGCATCGGTGGTGAGTTTGTCGATGGTTGGCAATATGCCGAAGGAGAGATTATTGGCAAGACCGAAAAACCGGATATGGAATCCCCTCCGCCAGGTGTGGCAAGACAGCCAGGGATGTCAGGGTTGCGCTCCTTACTTAAATTGATTACTTATCAACAGGGACCAGTTTCAGTAGTATGATCTCACTCTGCGTGCCGAAGCGGATGGGGGAGAAGAAAGTGCCCAGACCCTGCGAGACGAAGATATGCATCTCATTATATTTGTATAAGCCATTGTTATAACCGAACATCCATTTGGCGATTAAGGTAAAGGGAAACATCTGTCCTGCATGTGTGTGTCCCGTGAGAAGCAGGTCGGCTCCTCTTGCTTCCATATATTCAATGCCGTCGGGGCGGTGGTGCAGCACCACCGTGGGCAATTCCTCATCAATTTCCAGACTGTTCATTACGCTCTCCACGGTCGTGGAATCGCTGGAGGCGTGAATGTCGAAGGTCTTACTGTCGGCAGCCATATTGTTGAGGCCGATAATCTGGAGCTCCCTGAAGCGTACCACCTCATTCAGCAACATCGTGGTACCACTGTCACGCACACGGCGGATGACCTGCATCAGTCCAACCTGCTCATCATGATTACCAAATACAAAGTAGTGGGGAACAGTGATTGTTTTGAACGCATCCAGCACATCGTCATTGCCGTTGAAATGGGTCTTACTGTCGAACAGGTCACCGGAATGAAAGATGATCTCAGGGTTCAGCCCTTTTGTAATCCGGACGATTTTCTCCAGCTGCTTCTCTCCCCGGGCGTTACCCAGATGAATATCGGTGAGGTGCACTGCACGTATCTCTTCGGTAAGTCCACTGATGGGGATGGTCACCTCTTTCACCCTGAAGTGGTAGGCGTTCCATACACCATAGACCGTCATCACCAGGGTTAGTCCCAGGGTGATGAAGCCGCGCACGACAGGGGTGGTCTTGAATACCAGATGCAACAGATCGGTGACCGTGAGCGACAACAGCAGGAGGATAAATGCACCAAGTAGGATGGAACCGGTAGCCGACCAGATTTTCACCAACAGGTTCGTCAGCTCGCTGAATCCTATCGATCCGACAAAGGCAAAGATCAACCCTGCCGTAAATATCCAGCCCCAGCTCTTCATCGGCATAGCTGGGAAGAAGAAGGCAAATCTTTTTGACAGGTAGAATACCGCTGCAGCCATGAGGCTTAAGGCGATCAGTAGAAAAATTATTGGGATGAAATATTTCATGCGATAATGTGCTATACTTTACATTGGAGTTAAATGGAATTGACTCACTCCCGGCCGTTGAACGTTATTTCGTTATTCATCTGCTTGTGTGCGAATGATCCCGTGCTCGTTTCTTAATTCCTTAAACAAAAATGAGCAGTGCAATGTTCTCTTCTCAAGGAAACAGTGACATGCTCCGGGAGGGTGATTCACACCTCTCCTTCTTCATAAAGCGTTATTTTGGAAAAAATATATTTGTTCCGATAAAATTCATTAAACTTGTATCTGCAAATTTTTAAGAATTTACACTCACCATGTTTGACCATTAGGTGAATCTTAAAAAATCAGACAACGTACATAAAAACCGACAAAGTGAAACAAGATAATGAATGAATAATAGAGCAAAGCCGTTGTATCGAACTGCCTTTTGGATCAGTTGTATCGGTCTGATTGCCATCATCTCTGATTTTGGTTATACACAGACCGCCATATATCAAAAAATGATAGACGGGTTTTACTTTTTTGTACTTACTGTTGGATTGATCTCAACCTTCGCCCGATACATTCAGCAATTCATTCTAATAAAAAGAAAGGTTTTCATTTTTGACCTGCTGTCGGTACTCTTCACGCTATGGATCTTTCAAATGTACCTGTTTGTTGGTGTCCCTTTTGATACCGATTTATTGCTGGAAAACCCTATCTGGGTCAAGATTGCCGTATTGATGACTTTTGTCAGAGAGTTTTCTGAATTAAGGATAAACTTCAGCAGAACGCTGCTCAACCCGGCCCAGATATTTATTCTCAGTTTTCTGGTTATTATTTTTATCGGCTCTTTCCTACTTGTTTTACCCAATGCAACCTACGATGGTATCACCTATGCAGATGCTCTTTTTACCTCTACAAGTGCAGTCTGTGTAACGGGGTTAACGGTGGTGGACACAGCCACTCACTTCACGCTGTTCGGACAGACCATCATAATGATTTTAATTCAATTGGGTGGGTTGGGTATACTGACATTTGCCAGTTATTTCAGCTATTTCTTTAAAGGGGGCACTACTTATGAAAACCAGTTTGCATTGAGCGATATAACAAATTCCAGAAAATTGGGAGAGGTATTTTCAACTTTGAAATTCATTATTCTCATCACATTTGGCATTGAGCTTTTTTCGGGTCTTTTAATTTATTCAAGTGTAGGCTCAGGTAGTTTCAATACAGAATCCGAACGGCTCTTTTTTTCAGCTTTTCATTCCATTTCAGCTTTTTGTAATGCAGGCTTTTCAACCCTAAGTAACAGCATCTATGATACAGGTTTCCGTTTTAACTATTACCTGCAATCAGTAATTATTCTGACATTTGTTTTGGGTGGTCTGGGCTTTCCCATTGTCGTGAACGTATTAAACTATTTAAAATATTTATTTTCAAATTTGCTCTCATTCTCATCAGGAAAAAAGAGATATCGTCCCTGGGTACTTAGCTTAAACAGTAGAATTAACTTAATCACAACCCTCTCGATTATGTTCGTTGCATTCATCGTTTTTTATCTTCTTGAATATAACAACACCCTGGCAGAGCACAATAGTTTTGGAAAAATAGTAACCGCTCTTTTTGGTGCAACAACACCCCGAACGGCCGGCTTCAACACCATTGATACCGCTGCAATTGCTTTCCCGACGCTGATGATGGTGATGCTTTTGATGTGGATCGGCGCTTCACCCCAGTCCACGGGTGGAGGCATCAAAACAAGTACTTTTGCCATTGCATTGCTCAATATTTTGAGTTTAGCAAGAGGGAAGTCACGAATAGAAATCTTCAGGAGGGAGATCGCAGATGTGTCAGTAAGAAGAGCCTTTGCCATCATTGTGTTATCATTTGTAGTGATTGGACTTGCAATTACGTTCATATCAATATTCGATCCGGGGAAAAGGTTGGTTGATATTGCTTTTGAATGCTTCTCAGCATATGGTACTGTCGGCCTGAGTTTGGGTATTACGGGTGATTTGAGCAGTGCGAGTAAATTTGTCATTATCATCGTAATGTTTGTGGGGCGTATCAGTACGCTTTCATTAGTGATCGCTCTGTTCAGGAAAATAAAGCATGAAAACTACAGCTACCCAAAAGAAGAGATCATCATCAATTAAAAACATAACAAAATGAAATTTATCATTATCGGCCTTGGTAATTTTGGCGCTTCATTAGCTCAGAAACTGACTGAACTAGGGAATGAAGTGATAGGCATTGATATAAGTTTGACAAAAGTGGATGCTTATAAAGAAAAGATCACCTATACCATCTGTATGGATGCCACAGATGAGGTCACTGTTTCAGGGCTTCCGTTAAAAGAAACAGATGTTGTACTTGTTGCCATTGGTGAAAACCAGGGAGCAAATATCATGACAACTGCACTATTAAAGAATCTTAAGGTAAAAAGATTGATAAGCAGAGCTATCAACCCATTGCATGAAAAAGTTTTACAAGCCATTGGAGTTGATGAGATCGTACATCCCGAAGAAGAGACAGCAGAGCGATGGACAAAGAAATTGTCTTTGAGTAATGTGGTTGATTCGTTCGAGTTAAATGATGATTACAGCATCATAGAAGCGAAAGTTCCTTTTGATTTCGTTGGAAAGACTATTATGGAAGTCGGTTTTCGTAAAGATTTCAATCTATTGGTACTGACCATTATTAAAAAGGTCGAAGTAAAAAGTATCTTGGGTAAAACAAAGACCGAGACTCAAATTCAAGGTGTAGCAGCAGCAGATGACATACTCAATGCTGACGACATATTGGTTCTGTATGGCTCCAGGAAAGATTTACATTTCTTTCTCAGACAAAAAATATCCTACTGACAGCTCACCTTCAATACGTTAAAAGTCTCATATCTGCATACAGTAATGCCCCCATAATTTGTAGTGAGGACAACAGTGTTGAGGTTAAACCATATGTTGACCTGTTCTTGATAAACTACTGTGTGAGAGTGTGATATTTTCCCTATTAAAGCTCCCTGATCCAGATATTCCTGTAGGCCACCTCTGTGCCATGGTCCTGTAGCATCAGCGGCAGCAGCCCGTGCGGAGTGTAGGCGGGGTAACCAATATAGGGTGTGTGGCCCTTAAGCACAAAGTTGTTCTGCACCAGGATGTCGTTCAGCACCACCGTGATGATAGCGGGTGACTCCAGCTTGCTTTCGATGTCGAAACGGGGTCCGCGCCAGTAGATGTCGTAAACCTGCCACTCGCCGTTGTGCGTGTAGGCATTGGCCAACGGTGCCTGCTGTTTGTAGATGCTGCCTACCATACCGTTCACATAGGTGTCGTTGTTGTCACCGTCGAGCACCTGCACCTCGTAAGTCGACTGAAGGAAGATGCCGCTGTTACCTCTGTTTTGTCCGCTATGCTGCCCTGGAGCAGGTGATTTGAACTCTATATGGAGCTGAACATCACCAAAATGTTGACGTGTCATGATGCTTCCAGTGCCGGGTTTCACCGTTAGCTCTCCATTACGGATTTCCCACTGTGCATCGCCCTTCTCACCCTTCCACATGGAAAGATCCTCACCGTTGAACAGGATGATTGCATCGGAGGGAGCTGCACCAGGTTTGTTGGCGGGTGATACTTTTGGAGGTATGGGAGCATACCACTCTGTATCCCCGGGGACCATCTGCGCTAAAAGGCTGAATGATAAATAAAGAAGTGCGGAAGTGATGATTATTTTTTTCATTTAGAAATTATTTTATGAATATTGAATAGTTTCAGGTTTTGAAAGTACAGCTTTTTCTTCGATTACGAAACAGTACCTGTCGTTTATTTGTGTGGACTATACTGTCAGCTGCAAATACAGGACATTTCATCACAGAGTCCAAAATTGTCATAGCTATGCCATCGAAATGTATTTCCGTTCAAATAATCCTTCGAAAATCGAATTATGTTACAAAGAAACAGCAATTCATTCTGAATCTTTCGAAAAAATATTCGTTACATCATTTGAATTAATTCAAGAATTCAAGGTAGTTAACAGGAGGAAGTTAAGTCCTGACAGACAATTACGAGACAGCTGTCTATTGGTGTTCTACAATCAAAGTGATATGATAAGCCATTCTGTATATTATGAAAACAAATTGTTTTACACAAAAAATGGTGCATTAAAATCTGATATCGTTACAAGACTATCAGTCATATTAACATCTTAATGGGATACAACATATGTAAGCGTATATTCATTTACAAAGAAAAAAACAGCGACAAGGTTAAATTTGCAACTGTTTTTCTGTCTGCTTGTAGCGAGAGGGGGGCATGATCCCCCGACCTCATGATTATGAATCATGCGCTCTAACCAACTGAGCTATCTCGCCAACATGTGAAGAGGGGTTTTAACCCCAAATTTGAGGTGCAAAAGTAGAACATCTTTTTGAATTCTGCAACTGCAAAACCGAAAAATTGGCTTATAACTGAAAAAATCACTCCAGCACCTTCAGTGCAGAGGAAACCGGTTTATGCTCCCCACCGTAATCAGCCTTGAAAACATATGGAGCGTATTGCTGAGAAGAGGATTCGCAAAAAGCAATTGCGTTATTGATTTTCCAAAGTTAATTATTTCAGGATAGGATAGATAAAATAGCGCTTTTCGGTTTAAAATTGTAATTTTGCAATCTAAATATTGTGTGTCACACGATTTTCAAATTCAACAACGTGATCTATCCCGAAAATTTCGAGCAGAAAATAGAGTTCAACAGAGTCCGTCAGCTGATTGCGGACCGATGTCTCAGTCCATTAGGAAAAGAGAAGGTGGAGGCGATGCAGTTCTCTGTCTCCTACGATGAAATAGAGGCGCTTCTTTCACAAACGGAGGAGTTTGTCCATATCATTGAGGAGGAGGACTCCTTTCCTGCCGATCATTTCTACGATATGCGTCCTGTGCTGAGACGTATACGGGTTGATGGCTCCTGGGTCGACACGGCTGCTCTGTTTGAGCTGCGCCGGTCGCTGCAGACCATCAACGGCATAGTCGCTTTCCTGCATCGCGACGAGGATAAAACACCCAAATATCCGCACCTGCTTGCGTTGACAGGGAATGTGACTACCTATCCTGAGATCACAAAAAAGATTGACACTATTCTCGATGGTTTTGGACAGATAAAAGATCATGCCTCAGCAAGATTGTCAGATATCCGCCGTGAGCTTACATCCGCAGCCAACGGTATTTCAAAAAGCCTTAATGCCATCCTGCGTAAAGCGCAGGCGGCAGGATATGTGGAGAAAGATGTTACCCCGAGTATGCGCGACGGGAGGCTTGTGATACCGGTGAACCCCTCTTTTAAGAGGAAGATTAGTGGTATCGTCCACGATGAGTCGGCATCGGGCAGAACAGTCTTTATTGAACCGTCGGAGGTGGTGGAAGCGAACAATCGTATCCGCGAGCTGGAGGGTGATGAGCGGAGGGAGATCATCAGGATACTGACCGACTTCACCAACTACCTGCGTCCATTCCTGCCCGATCTGCTTGAGTCGTACGAGTTCCTTGCGAAGATCGATTTCATCCGTGCCAAAGCCTCTTTCGCACTGCAGATAAATGGTATCAGACCATCACTGGATAACAGACAGCAGATTGACTGGGTGCAGGCGGTGCACCCACTGCTCTATCTCTCGCTGAAGAAGCAAAACAGAAAAATAGTACCGCTTGACATCACGCTGGAAGGGAACAACAGGATTCTGGTGATATCGGGTCCGAACGCAGGAGGTAAGTCGGTCTGTCTGAAGACCGTCGGCCTGCTGCAATACATGGTACAGTGCGGTTTACTGATACCGCTGAGAGAAAATTCAAGGGTGGGGTTGTTCAATGATATCTTTATTGATATAGGTGATGAACAGTCCATCGAGAACGACCTGTCCACCTACAGCTCACACCTTATGAACATGAAATTTTTTGAGCGGCACTGCAATGATAAATCGCTGTTGCTCATCGATGAGTTTGGGAGCGGTACAGAGCCTCAGATAGGTGCTGCCATAGCAGAAGCATTGCTCGACCGGTTCAATCAGCAGCAGTCGTTCGGGGTGATCACCACCCACTACCAGAACCTGAAGCATTTTGCCAACGAGCATGAGGGTGTGGTGAACGGTGCCATGCTTTACGACCGGCATGAGATGCAGCCACTATTTCGCCTCTCCATCGGTAACCCGGGTAGTTCATTTGCCGTGGAGATCGCCCGCAAGATAGGGCTGCCGGAAGGGGTCATCGCTCAGGCTTCAGAGATCGTGGGCAGTGAGTATATCAACATGGACAAGTACCTGCAGGATATCTCGCGCGATCGCAGATACTGGGAACGTAAGAGGGATGAGATCCGCCGTGAACGCAAACAACTGGAAGAGGTGACATTGAAATATGAAACCGATCTGGAGGCAATCAACAAACAGAAGAAAGAGATAGTGGCTGAAGCCAGGAAGCAGGCAGAACAGTTGCTGACAGAGAGTAATGCGCTGATTGAAAATACTATCCGTGAGATCAGGGAGACCAAAGCCGATAAAGAGGCGACAAGGATCGTGCGACAATCGTTGACTGAGTTCAGGGATAAGGTGGCTGCTGCCGATGGATCGTCGGATATAGCAGGTAAGCAGAAGAAAGTGAAAAGAAACAAGACTGCTGCTGCCAAACAGGGAAAGAACGAGGAAGAAAAGATTGCCGTGGGCCATACTGTGCGGATGAAAGGGCAAACATCGGTTGGTGAGATCATTGAGATCTCAGGGAAAAAGGCGACCATCGCTCTCGGTATGATCAAAACAACCGTTCCACTCGATCAACTTGAGCGGGTAAGTAATAATCAGATCAAAAAGGAACAAAAATCATCAAACACCCGCGATTTTATGCATGAGCGTAAGCTCTCTTTCAGGCAGGACATTGATGTGCGAGGTATGCGCGGCGATGAAGCGCTGCAGGCAGTAATCTATTTTATCGATGATGCCATTCAATTGGGTGTTTCCCGCGTGCGAATACTACACGGAACAGGTACGGGTGCTCTGAGACAGATCATCCGTGAATACCTGTCTGCGGTGAATGGTGTAACGCATTTCCAGGATGAACATATTCAGTTTGGTGGTACAGGGATTACTGTGGTTGACCTGGAGTGATACGCTCAACGCTTTTTTTACAGTGATTGCGCCCTCTTATTATTAATTATTTTTTTTATCTTTGCGCACAATAATAAAATTTAAATTATATATTATTTAACAACTAAATCATTGCTGATGGCTAAATTCTCCAAACCATTCTGGGTCGCCAATTTTGTTGAGCTTCTCGAACGTCTTGCATACTATGCCGTTTTTATTGTGATCACTCTTTATCTGTCAAATGTATGGGGATTCTCAGATATTGAGGCAGGTGTGATCGCAGGGTTGTTCTCAGCAATGCTCTACCTGTTGCCATTGTTTGCCGGTGCCTATGCCGATAAGATCGGTTTCCGAACGGCAATCATTCTTGCTTTCTCACTGCTTACGGTAGGCTACGCCGGCCTGGGGATCCTTCCCACGATGCTGGAGAGTGCCGGACTGGTGGATTATGAGATGACCACCACATACATGGGGTTGCAGGAGAGCCCTCTGCGCTGGTCGATAATCGCTCCGCTAATCCTGGTCGTGATTGGGGGTGCCTTCATCAAGTCGGTGATCTCCGGCACGGTTGCCCGTGAAACAACCCCTGAGAACAGAGCACGTGGTTATTCCCTCTTCTATATGATGGTGAACATCGGTGCTTTCACCGGCAAGACGGTGGTGGACCCTCTTCGCAGAAGCATGGGTGACCAGGGACTGGTCTATCTGAACTACTTCTCTGCAGCGATGACACTCCTGGCACTTATTGCTGTTTACCTGTTTTATAAATCTGTCAAGACTGAAGGTAAAGGAAAAAGCTTCCTGGAGATTGGCCGTTCGATGGTGAAGGTGATGTTCAATGGCCGTCTGATGTTGCTGATCATCATCGTGAGCGGTTTCTGGATGATACAGAGTCAGATGTATGCCACCATGCCCAAGTATGTGATACGTATGATAGGTGAGAATGCTTCGCCGGGATGGTATGCCAACGTGAACCCTCTGGTTGTTTTCGTCTTCGTCAACATGGTCACCTCCCTGATGAAGAAGCGCAGTGCCATCTCCTCCATGATGATCGGAATGATCATCATTCCTCTGTCGGCACTGATCATGTCCTTCGGTAACCTGGTTGGAGAGGCCTCTATACTGGGACTGCATCCCATCGCCTTCATGATGGTTGTGGGTATAGCTTTCCAGGCGTTAGCCGAGTGCTTCATCTCTCCCCGTTACCTGGAGTTCTTCTCACTGCAGGCACCCAAAGGAGAAGAGGGCTTGTACCTTGGATTCAGTCATCTCCACTCTTTCTTTTCCTTTCTCTTTGCCTTTGGTCTGTCGGGATTCCTGCTTGATAAATACTGTCCCGATCCGAGATTATTCATGAACGATGCAGGGATAGTAGACACGGTAAGCTATGCTGCTGCAACGCAGAATGCACACTATATCTGGTTTGTTTTTGTAGGTGTAGGTGCTGTCTCAGCCGTCGCACTGTTCTTTTATGCACGTATTACACAAAAAATAGACCGGCAGAGAGTGCCGGACACATCTGTTGAAATGCAGGAGAATCATTAATTGTTAATATAGAAACATGTTTCCCTGTTAGAATGTTATAATAGCCGTATAAAACTTTAAATAACTATTAAATATGAGATTAGATTTAAGTTCCCACATTACACTTGATCGTGTTCCTAAAAAGTATTACAAACCGGAAAACGATTTTGAAGAGTATAATCTCGCACGGTACGAGAAACTGCCTGTTGCTATTTTTGAAGAGGCTAATAGTGCTTCGGTAAGGGTTGCAAAAGATATAGTGAATGAAATGATGCTGAAGCAACAAAAAGGGGATCATTTTGTATTGGGCATAAGCGGAGGTGCCTCACCCTTGCCTGTTTATGACGAGCTTGTAAGACTTCACAGGGAGCAGAATGTAAGCTTCAGAAATCTGGTTGTTTTTAACACGTATGAGTTCTACCCGGTCATGGATTTCTCATTCAGCAACCTGCAGATGTTAAAGGATGTATTGCTGGATCAGATAGATATGAACCCGGAAAATATTTTCTCTCCTGATGCAACCACAGAAAAAGATCTTATTGCTGAGAACTGTGAGGCGTTCGAAGAAGATCTTAAGGATAAAGGAGGACTGGACTACCTCTTGCTGGGGCTGGGGAGTAAAGGTAACGTGGGATTCAATATGCCGGGTAGCAGTCTCCACTCACAAACACGTCTTGTCATGCTCGATGGTGATTCCCGGACTGATATCGCTCATAACTTCGGTTCATTGGATAAAGTGCCGGTGAGTGCTATCACAATGGGCCTTTCCGATATGATGAATGCAAAAAAAATCACACTGGTAGCATGGAGTGAACAGAAGGCAGAAAGTATAAAGGATATCGTGGAGGGACCAGTGAGTGACATGGTTCCCGGTTCAATACTGCAAACACATCCCGAAACAAAGGTTTATGTTGACTTGTCAGCCGCATCTGAACTTACACGCATCAGCCGGCCCTGGCTCGTCACCAATTGTGAATGGACCAGTAAACTCATACGAAGGGCAATTGTCTGGCTCTGTGGAGTAGTGAATAAACCTATACTGAAGCTGACGAACAAAGACTATAACGATAATGGGCTGAGTGAGTTGATCACTCTTTACGGTTCAGCATACAACGTGAATATAAAGATATTCAACGATTTGCAGCATACGATCACCGGCTGGCCCGGAGGTAAGCCTGATGCAGATGATACTTACCGCCCTGAAAGAGCCAAGCCTTACCCTAAAAAAGTGATTATTTTCAGTCCTCATCCTGATGATGATGTGATCTCAATGGGGGGTACCTTCCAGCGCCTGGTCAACCAGGGTCATGAGGTGCATGTGGCTTATCAGACCTCTGGCAACATTGCCGTCGGTGATGAAGAGGTGATACGTTACATCTCGGTTTTAAACAGTATGCGCAAGAAATTCAATCCCGAAAACAGAGGGTTGCTAGAAAAATATGATAGTATCCGCCACTATCTTATGCATGAAAAGACGAGAGAAGATATCGATACACCCGACATCCTTTTTATAAAGGGAAGGATACGCCGTGAAGAGGCACGTTCTGCCGACAGATATGTAGGTTTGTCACAGGAGAATGTTCATTTTCTCGATCTTCCTTTTTATGAAACAGGGAAAATAAAAAAGAACCCCATCACCGAAAAGGATATGATGATCGTGAAAGATTTCATTGAGACCATCAAACCGCACCAGATTTATGTGGCTGGGGACCTGGCTGATCCGCACGGAACACACAAGGTATGTCTCGATGCTATCTTGGGTGCTGTCGACCTGGTGAAAGAGGATGATTGGTTCAAAGACTGCCGTATATGGATGTACCGAGGTGCATGGATGGAGTGGGAGATTGATCATATAGAAATGGCTGTCCCCCTCTCACCCGAAGAACTAAGACAAAAGAGAAATGCCATCCTCAAACATCAGTCACAGATGGAGAGTGCTCCTTTTCTGGGTGATGATGAACGGTTATTCTGGCAACGGTCTGAAGAGCGTAACCGTGCCACAGCCGACACCTATTGCCAATTAGGACTGGCTTCCTATGAAGCGATTGAAGCTTTTGTGGAGTATATTCCAGTGCAATAAACTATTTTTTACTGTCTGGGTAATGCATACTGTCAGTTTGTTACTGAGGGTAGTCTGGTCACGATTGGATTTATATGTATTATTACAAATAATATCAAAAAAAGTTGTATATTGTGACCCAGATTTGATAAAAATAAATGTCGAAAGAAAAATTCCATATTGAGTTCCTTATGGGAAACGCAACCCAGAATAGTTTATGGCGTATGATCGGTCAGATTGACGGACTGTCGGAATGGTTTGCAGATGAGGTGACCATGGATGAAAATGAGACCACCTACACTTTCACCTGGGGAAAATCGTTCAACAAAGCAGTAATACTGGGACAGAAACCCCAATCTTACATTCGTTACCGATGGATCGATGAAGAAGAGGATAATTGTTATTTCGAATTTATATTACGTAAGCTTGATCTGTCGGGTGACATGACTCTCGAGGTTACCGATTTTGCCGAACCCGATGAAAAAGGTGATGCCATTGCTTTATGGGAAACACAGATTGATGAGATGAAAAGGAAATTAGGAATATAACCTGATGTGCGCTTATTGAAACCACGTTTAATCATCTTTACCTTTTTGAAACGACAATTGTATGTTTGATTTTATTATCTTTGTAATAAAATTAAACGACTCTTTTTTTGTTCAATCTAAATGAATAGATTTCTCCACATAAAGCGGTTGTACAGTTATGTTTTAACGACTTTTATCCCGCTTTTTCTGATGACTTTTGCCATATGCCTGTTTCTGGTGTTGATGCAATTTTTGTGGAAATATGTGGAGGATATGGTGGGTAAAGGTTTAGGGCTTGATGTGATTGGTGAAATGTTCTTTTATGCAGCACTGAACCTTATTCCTATGGCCTTACCGCTAGCAATCCTGCTGGCCTCGTTGATGGTATTCGGGAACCTGGGTGAGAACCTGGAGTTATTGGCAATAAAATCGGCCGGTGTACCTCTTTTGAAGACCATGAAACCGCTCATCATCCTCATCCTTTTCATCAGTGTGGGTGCTTTTTTCTTCCAGAATAATGCTCTCCCTAAAATACAGACCAAATTCTATTCACTCCTCATATCTATTCGACAGGCATCACCTGAACTGGATGTGCCTGAAGGTGTCTTCTACAAAGAGATCAGCGGCTACAACCTCTACGTTGAAAGTAAAGATCAAAAGACAGGAATGTTGTATGATGTGTTAATATATGACGTGGCGAGTGGATTCGATAAAATGGCAGTGATTGTCTGCGATTCAGCGAAGATGAGCATGACTGAGGACAAGACGATGCTTATCTTCACCATGTATAGTGGTCAGCAGTTTCAGAACTATCCGGATGGATCCCCTTCACGCAGCTCAAGCGATTTTGTTCCGTATGCCAGGGAAAATTTCGAGGTGAAAACGATGATGATCTCCTACGATGCCAATTTTAATCGTATCGGGGAAGAAGATATCGAGAGTAGTTCCACAAGCAATTACGTTTCAAAGAATTTATCTAAGCTGGGCTATTCAATCGATTCAATGGTTGTGATAATGGACAGTGTCAACAAGATCGACAGGAAGATGATGAAAAGGAACTCCTATCTCACTTTTCGTAACAGCTATCCTGCAGATCAGAAAGATTCAATCATCCTTCTCGCTCAACAAACCGGGGTGGAAGTGCCCCGGGCCGATACATTGTTACAGTCGAAAGAGCAGAATGTTCAGTCCACCATCCTGCAAAATGCATTCATGAAGGCCGAGAATAACAGCAATGAGTTTCTTTTCAGATCATTGAACAAGACTACAACACAGAAGACCATCAACCGGCATTGGATTGAATGGCATCGTAAATTTACCATTCCGTTTACATGTCTCATATTCTTTTTTATTGGTGCACCACTGGGTTCAATTGTCAGGAAGGGAGGATTGGGTACCCCCATCGTGATATCGGTGGCACTGTTCATCATTTATTACATTGTTGAGAATATAGGTTACAAGATGACACGCGATGGTGTTTGGGTACATTGGTTTGGGATGTGGTTCAGCTCACTCATTCTTCTGCCCATCGGTATTTTCCTTACCTACAAGGCGATGAACGATTCTGTTATCATGAATGCTGACACCTATGTGGACTTCTTTAAAAGGTTGTTTTTCCTACGTGAAAAAAGAAAGTATCAGGTAAAGAGTGTGATTATTGAACAGACTGATTATGCTGACATTCAAAACTCTTTATCAGAGTTATCCGGTGAGATAGATCTGTTTATGCGTAAATATGATCGTTTATCCTATATAACATTCTGGACTGACAGGGAGTATGACAGGGAATTACACTCCATCAAGAGTGCTATGGAGATCATTCTTAATAAGCTATCCAATTCCCGCAAACTGGAGGAGCTGGCGAAGGCAGAAGAGTTCCCGGTTTTAATAAATAATGTACGGCCTTTCAAAGCCAACTCACTCCCGGCAAGGTTAAGTATGTACCTTTTCCCTGTAGGAATCCTGTTAAGACTTCTCTCATCACCTTTTGAGCTGAGGATCAAGAAAGATATGAGGGATATTCAACGGCTGAGTGGGGAATTATCTGAAATAATTGAACGTATTCATGCCCGGCATGTTGTAATAAATGCATAAAAATAAATAAGATAGATGCAAGAAAAATTTACTTTAGACACTATAGAGGAAGCCATCGAAGAGATAAGAAAAGGTAGTTTCATTATTGTTGTGGATGACGAAGACAGGGAGAACGAGGGTGATCTGATTATTGCAGCAGAATGTATCACTCCTGAGAAAATCAACTTCCTGGAGACATATGCACGTGGTCTTATTTGTGCACCAGTGACCAAGGAACGTGCCGAAGAGCTTGAGTTGCCCATGATGGTGACACACAACACCTCCATGCATGCCACACCTTTCACCGTATCAATCGATCTGCTCACCCACGGATGTACTACCGGCATATCGGCTTATGACAGAGCACAGACTATTTTGGCACTCACACGTACAGAGACTGCTCCCGAGGATTTTGGTCGCCCGGGACATATCTTCCCTCTCCGCGCACAGAGTAGAGGGGTGTTGCGCAGAGCCGGACATACCGAGGCAACCATTGATTTTGCAAGACTGGCAGGACTCTACCCCGCAGGTGCCCTTGCTGAGATAAAGAACGAAGATGGTTCTATGGCACGTCTGCCGGAATTGATGGAGATAGCCCGGAAGTTCAATCTGAAGATCGTGTCTGTCGCCGACCTGATCAAATACCGATTACAAAAAGAATCATTGATTGAGAGAGGTGAAGCCGTTCAACTACCCACCGGCTATGGCGAGTTCAAGATGATTCCTTTCCTGCAAAAATCAAATGGCCAGGAGCATATAGCACTCATAAAGGGTGAATGGCATGACGATGAACCTATTCTGGTTCGTGTACACTCTTCCTGCATGACAGGCGACATATTCGGCTCCATGCGCTGTGAATGCGGTGAACAGCTGCACAAAGCTTTACAGCTGATAGAAAAGGAGGGGAAAGGTGTATTGGTCTATCTGAACCAGGAGGGAAGAGGAATTGGACTGATGGCCAAAGCAGAAGCTTACAAACTGCAGGAGCAGGGACTTGATACTGTGGATGCGAACCTGCATCTCGGATATCAGGCCGATGAGAGAGATTATGGTGTGGGTGCCCAGATCTTACGAAGCCTGGAAGTCAAGAAAATGCGGTTGATGAGTAACAATCCCACCAAACGAATAGGTCTTGAATCATATGGACTGGAGGTGGTGGAGAATGTTCCTCTGGAGATAATCCCCAATAAATACAACCTGCATTATATGGAGACCAAAAAAAATAGAATGGGTCATGTGCTCAAGAGCCTGAAATAACCAGAGCCTCTATTTTAAGGACTGCGGGGCTGACATAGATAATATAAATTATGGATCTTCTTTATCTGTTTATCGGTTTTGTGGTGGGCGGTGTGCTGGCATGGATCATTGCCACACTGCTGACGAACTCAAAAATGGTTCTGAAAAATGATTTTGATGCTATCGCTGAAAAAAATAACGCATTGAATGGTGAACTGTCGCTGTTAAAAGAAAAAACTGCCGCATTTACAGCGAATATGAATGCGGCCAATGAAACCATCAAATGTCGGCTTGAGGATATAGCAGGCTACAGGGAGGAACTTCGAATAAAGACTGATGCGTATAACGAGTTAAACAGATCACTTGCCTCTTCCACAGCCGACAACAGATCATTACTCGAGAAACTGGAAAAACAAAAAGAGGAAATTAGTGAATTGCGCAAACAGTTCAACCTTGAGTTTGAACAGATCGCTTCGAAGATTCTCGAAGAGAAAACAGAGAAATTCACCAATATGAACAGAGATAACCTCATTACAATACTGAAACCGTTGGGGGAGAATATTGATTCTTTTCGGAAGAAGGTGGAAGAGGTTTATGTCACTGAGGCAAAGGAGCGTTTTTCATTGGGACAGGAGGTAAAGAACCTGCGGGAACTGAATGACAGGCTTAGCACTGAGGCAACTAACCTTACCAATGCACTCAGGGGTAACTCTAAAACACAGGGCGACTGGGGACAGATGATACTGGAGAACATCCTCGAACGTTCGGGACTGGTGAAAGGACGCGAGTATTTCACACAGGAGTACCTTAAAGACACCGACGGTAAACATCATATCAACCAGGATGGCGCAAAGATGCAGCCGGATGTGATCATCGCTTACCCCGATGACCGTAAGGTGATCATCGACTCCAAAGTGTCGCTCACCGCTTATGCCAACTATGTGAGTACCGACAATCACGGCGATCAGAAAAAATATATCGGTGAACATCTTCGCTCCATACGTAAACATATTGATGAACTGAGCCGTAAAAGTTACCAGGATTACGCTGTCACACTCGATTTTGTGATGATGTTCATCCCTAATGAACCGGCATACCTGCTGGCATTGCAGTACGAAGAGAACCTATGGCAGTATGCATATGACAAGAAGATACTGCTGATCAGCCCTACAAACCTAATCGCTGCATTGAAAATGATTGTAGATCTGTGGAAAAGAGAATATCAAAACCGTAATGCACTGGATATTGCCGAACGTGGTGCAGCCCTCTATGATAAATTTGTCAATTTCACAACTTCTCTCACCGATATAGAAACACATATCGACAGAGCTAAACGTAGTTATGAGAATGCTTACGGACAGCTCAAGTCGGGTAGGGGGAACCTGATAGGACAAGCAGAAAAATTGCGTGAGCTGGGTGTGAAAGTGAAGAAAAAGCTTCCACCCTCTTTACTTGACGAGATAGAGGAGAATGAAGAATGAAGAATGAAGAATGAAGAAGTAAAAATAAAAGCTGACCACTGATCATTGATAAAATAAATAAACCATGTACGGAAAATTGCAACAACATCTGCAGGCTGAATTGAAAACGATTGAAGACGCAGGCCTCTACAAACACGAACGAATCATTGTTACGCCACAGAGTGCGGAGATAAAAGTGGCGTCGGGACAAAAGGTGTTGAACTTCTGTGCCAACAACTACCTCGGGCTGTCAGATCATCCACGGTTGATCAGTGCAGCCAAGAGAGCGCTCGACGAACGTGGCTATGGTATGTCGTCAGTGCGATTTATCTGCGGCACGCAAGATTATCACAAAGAGCTGGAAAAGACCATCAGCGTTTTTTTTCATACAGACGACACCATCCTCTATGCCTCCTGCTTTGATGCTAACGGAGGTCTGTTCGAACCGTTATTTACAGAAGAGGATGCGATCATCTCAGATGCACTGAACCATGCCTCCATCATTGATGGTGTACGCCTATGCAAGGCAAAACGCTATCGTTATGCCAATGCCGACATGGGTGATCTGGAGGATAAACTGAAAGAGTCACAGGCACAGCGTTTTCGCATCATTGTTACCGACGGTGTTTTCTCAATGGATGGAAACGTAGCACCACTGGACAAGATCATGAAGCTGGCTGTAAAATATGATGCACTGGTAATGGTGGATGAGAGCCACTCGGCCGGTGTGGTTGGTCATACCGGAAAGGGAGTGACAGAGCAGTTTAATGTTTTGGGAGAGGTGGACGTGATCACCGGGACGCTGGGTAAAGCCTTTGGGGGTGCCATAGGCGGATTCACCACGGGACGCAGGGAGATCATCGACATGCTGCGCCAGCGATCAAGACCCTATCTCTTCTCCAACTCAATCCCTCCCCTTGTTGCAGCATCAGGTGTGGAGGCTTTTCATCTGCTACAGGAATCCAATGAACTCCAGGATAAACTGCACGCCAACGTAGACTATTTCGTGTCAAGGATGAAGGAAGCACAGTTCGATATAAAACCTACACAATCGGCTATCTGTGCGGTGATGTTGTATGATGCGAAGCTTTCACAGCAGTTCGCGGCCGATTTGCTGGAGGAAGGCATCTACGTGACAGGGTTCTACTATCCCGTTGTACCGAAAGAGCAGGCGCGCATCCGCGTACAGCTCTCCGCAGGTCACGATCGTGCTCACCTCGACAAAGCGATCGCCGCATTTATCAAAGTGGGGAAAAAACTGGAGATCATTTAAAAACGATAACCGCTGTCGGCACAAAAAGCTGAAAGCTGAATGCTGAAAGCGCAACAAAAAACCGCTGTCATGTGTTTCTTTCAGCTAAAAAGCTGACTGTTTAACACCGACAACAGAAAGTTCAAAATTATGAAGGCATTAGTAAAATTACACCCCGGGAAGGGTATCTGGATGGAGGATGTTCCTGTTCCAACCATCGGTGTGAATGACGTACTCATCAAGATAAAGAAAACAGCCATTTGTGGTACCGACCTGCATATTTATAAATGGGACGACTGGTCGCAGAAGACCATCAATACACCTATGACCATCGGTCATGAGTATGTGGGGGAGATCGTGGATATGGGCAGCGGCGTGGAGAACCTGAAAGTGGGCGACAGAGTGACGGGTGAAGGACATATTGCCTGTGGCCATTGCCGTAACTGCCGCCGTGGCAAACTGCACGTGTGTGAAAATTCTATTGGTGTAGGTGTGAACCGCGACGGCTCTTTTGCTGAATATCTGTCACTGCCTGCAGCAAATATAGTAAAGCTCGATCCGCGTATAACCGATGAGATTGCCTCCATCATGGATCCTTTTGGTAACGCTACACATACAGCGCTCTCATTTCCACTGATCGCTGAAGATGTGCTGATCACCGGAGCAGGGCTCATAGGAAGCATGGCTACAGCCATCTGTCGTTTTGCCGGAGCTCGCTACATCGTGGTAAGTGATCTGAGTGAATATCGCCTGAATATAGCACGTAAGATGGGAGCAACTGTCACCGTCAACCCTTCAAAAGGGGAGACCATTGCACAAGCTGTTGAAAAACTGGGTATGCGCGGTTTCGATGTGGGGCTGGAGATGTCAGGCTCGCCGGCAGGTTTTCGCGAAATGATCGCCAACATGTACAATGGATCCAGGATTTCGCTGCTGGGAATACTGCCCAATAACACTACGGTCGACTGGAACGAGATCATTTTCAAGGCACTTACCCTTAAAGGAATCTACGGTCGTGAGATGTGGGAGACATGGTACCAGATGGAGCAGATGATTATATCAGGTATCGATTTGTCACCTATCATTACCCATCGTTACGGGATCGATGATTTCCAAAAAGGGTTCGATGTGATGGAAAGCGGACAGTGCGGAAAAGTGATCCTGAGCTGGGATTAATTATTCACCTGCCTGTATCAGCCAGAGGAGAAACAACGAGGTGGTGATACTATAAAGGAAACATCACCTCTTTCGATATTTGAATACAGGAGTCACTGTCTGAACAGGTTGATGGCTTTGTCGAGAATATTACTTATTTTCAACGAGACGGCTTCCTCTTCAGGCTCTGCAACCTCTTCTATTTCACGGAGATATGCGTAATCATCTATCAGGTTGCTGTTCTCAATCGTCCAGTTGTTCACTGTCACCACCTCTTCAAGCAACATCTTCATCTGATCGGATGCAATCTTCATCAGCCCGCTTTGGAGTGCTGCTTTCCTCACCTGTTCCTTCGCCAGCTCCTGTATCTGCTGTAGATCTTTTCTGCCGATAAAATTAAAAAGATCATCCTCGAAATAGTAATAGTTGAAGTCTGTTTCAACGGAAAGAATCTCCGGTTTGGGGAAATCAATCAACCGCAATTGCCTGTTCTCTTCATCAATCTCCCATTTACACTTGTTCACATCGTAACCTATCAACACCCCTGCACGTACAATCACCAGCGCTTTTTTGGTGGAAGGGATGAACTTGAGCAGTTTCTTTGTGTTCTCGTAGTTGTATATCTCGTTCAGCTGTCCTTCTGCCACCACGATCTTAAACACTTTCTTCATGCTTTCAACCACGGTGTGTGAGCTTGTCACTATCCCCGAACGGCCTCTGCGTGCACTCCGGAGCTGAAAAAGAAGGTATGTGATTACTCCTCCGATAAGCAGTCCGAAGAACATCACACCCAGCATATTCGCATTACCGGCATAGGTGGGTTTGAAAAATGTGCGATAGAGATATCCCGCTATCAACAAAAGGAGAATAGTTGCAGCTATAACGCCGATTGTTTTTGCGATCTTTCTGGCCATAGTTAAGTTATTTGTGATAGAACGCAAAAGGAGGTATAAAGGTTTGAAAAAAGGATGAAAACTCTATCTCTGTTATCTTTTGTTAGCAATGAACTCAAATGAACTTAATTTGAAAAATTATCCGTAATTTTGCGGATTATCATAGGCAGGAAAGCAAGGAAAAAACCAAAACGATCATATAAATCCTGCATATGAATCAACTCGCTCAGGCTGAGGATCGTTGCAGGGAACAAATACTATTATATAAAAATATGAAGCAACTTATTATACTCCGGCACGGAAAAGCGGAACAGGATACCATGGCTAAAGATGATTATGATCGTGTGCTTACGGAACGTGGTCGCAAAAATGCTGCAGGCATGGGTGAGTTTATACGCAAACGATCGGGTAAGCCCGATCTGATACTCGCTTCATCGGCGAGAAGAGCACACGAGACTGCCATCCTCGCAGCAGAGGCTATTGTCTATCCTGAAGAGGAAATTCAAACTGACCAGAGCCTCTATTTTGCCCCGGCGAGATGGATACTGAACAATGTCTCCAAGTTGTCTGATGAGGTGAACAGCTGCCTCTACATTGGACACAACCCGGGAGTAACAGACCTTATCAACGATTTAGGAGTGCGGCTCGATAATCTTCCCACCGCTTCAGCAGCATGTTTTGAATTTCATGTGGACTCATGGGTGGAGATCTCAGTGGAACGTGCCAACTTCATGTGGTTGAAACTGGCCAAAGAGCTTTAATGAAAAATGAAGTGCCGTTGACAGTTCACGCCTCCTTTTGCATGTTTTTATCATAGGATGATGATAGAATGTGATAAGCTTTCGTCCGGAACGCCAGCAGTGACAGTAGTAACATGAAAAGGCCGGCAAAAACAAATGTAAGTGCGATACCACGTGTGCTTCCTTCACCCAGCAACCATCCAAAGGCTTCTTTACCTGAACTGCCCTCCATATATGGAATGATAGAGGATTGAGCCAGTGGACCGATAATGAAGATGGAGATGGGTGTTACAGCAGATTCAACTGTTTGTGCAAATCCAAATACACGACCCTGTTTCGATGGCGGTACGACCGTCTGAATGATGGTCTGCTCTCCGGCTTCCACCAGCGGTACGATCAACATATAGAGAAACATACCCCCCACAAACAATGCTGACCACTCACGTAGCGTAAAGAAGATGCAGATCAGACTTATGATCACATAACCCGCCAGTAAAGAACGAAGAGGTTTTTTACCCAGCCCCAGTTTCCCTATCATGAGTCCGCCAATGATAAAACCTATACCGGTGAAACCGAGTATAATCCCCCATACCTCTACCGGGAACAGAGTTAATCCGTAGGGGTCGAGCAATACCGCAAATGCACCTCCAATAAAATTGTTGAATGTGGTGAAGAATATCAGCGCCAGCAATCCCGGTACATAGTGAATGGCTCTGAATGCCCCACGGAAATCAATTTGCGTCTGCTTGAGATTGGCATCATGTACAATATGTTCTTCAGGAATTGTAATAAAGAAGAGATCCAGCAGCGTGACTGCCGATAACAGGAGGGTTATGTAAATTGCCCAATCCATTCCCAGAAAGCCAATAATAAGTCCGCTAAAGACCATGTTGGCAATCATTCCAAAGCCCTGGATGGTACCAATAAGCCCGTTGGCACGCGCATAATCCTGCTTGGGTACAAGGATGGAAACAGTTGTTGAGAGAGCGATACCTCTCAGGTTACCGGTAAGGGCACTCAAAAGCAGAGGCAGTGAAAAAAACCAGAAATAGGGTGAAGACATATTTGCTATATCTGACTTATCGGAAGTGATGTATATAGCACTGGCCAGCACTAAAAGTACCATCGTAGCCAGTGATGCCCCCATCATCACACTCTTTTTTTTATGCTTGTCAACGATCGTTCCGAAAAACATGCTTGAGAAAGTCACCAACAACATATAGGTACCGCTGAGTACGGAAAGAACCAGTACTGATTTTGTTTCGAGATAGATCCAGAAACTAAATGCGCTCCATAGCAGATAAGTGCTCATGTTGGCAATAGCAATGTTGATAAGAACGCGAATAAATCGATACATCGTACGTTTTTATTTAATACCTGACCCACACAGAACAGATAAATGGAATGGATTGTTTTGCATAAAATAGTAAAAGCCGGCCTTTTTAAAGCCGGCTTCGTTTGTAAAACTTGAGTTGCTCCTGTGAGATAAAAATCGAGGATTAAAAAATCTTATACATATCTGAAGAGCAACCATGCTACCAGCAGGGTGAGTAGAATGTTGAATGTCTGAGCCGTAAGGAATGACCAGATATATTTCGTGTTCTCCTTTTTGAAGATATAGCGGAAATCAGTCTCGAGACCTATACAGACAAAAGCAAGCGAGAACAGCAGTCCCCGGGGACCCCTGTTGGCTACACGGGATAACTCTTTCCCGGTTTCTGCATCGAAAGCGAAACTGAATATCAGAGAGGCGATGAGAAATCCAATGACGAATTTCGGAAATCGTTCCCACAGAACGCTTCCCGAGGGGCGTATCTCGCTGTTTGAGCCTTTGTAGGACCAATAGATGGAGATGGCAAAGGCGGCCACACCAAGGAGTACGTTCTGTGCCGATTTGATGATCACACTGTACTGCTCTGCTGTATCCCCGATAAACTTACCGGATGCCACCACCGCGGCGGTAGTGTCAATGGTGCCGCCCAGCCATGCACCTGCCACCTCCTCACTTAAGCCGATCATTTTAGCGATGTAGGGCAGCAGATACATCATCGGTATTGCGATGATAAGAACAAGTGAGATGACAAAAGAGAGCTTCCTGGGGTTACCTTTGATGGCACCGCTTGTCGCGATTGCTGCCGACACACCGCAGATGGAGACGGCACTGGAGAGGAGTATCGACATCTCTTTATCAATCCTGAATGCTCTGGCAGCGATCCAGAAGCTAAAGTACCAAACGGAGAGAACAACGATCACAGCCTGTATCATTCCCAGTGCACCGGCTCTCATGATCTCGTTAAAAAGAATAGAGCTTCCCAGTATCACCAGCCCAGCTTTGATAAAGTATTCACTCTTCACGGCAGGTGACAGCCATTTGGGTAAACCAATGGTATTACGTATGAGCAATCCTATTATAACGGCAAAAAATACCGACTCAAGTCCAATTGTTTTAACGGGTGAAAGAGCAGCAATGTAATTTGCAAGCCAGGCAAGTGCATAAACAACCACAAAAGAGAGCAGGAAGCCGCCTCTATCTTTGTTCCCCATAAAGAGATAACCCAGGTATGCCAGCACTGCGACGATTACAGACATGAAGATGTAATTCTTTAGCACCGACGGCAGGAAGATTACAAGAAGCAGGATCACAGCACCTATAATTGTTGCAACCCAATCTTCACCTTTCAATGATTTCAACATAGACAAACAGTTTTTATTTACTCGAAGAGAGTATCGAATTTCTAATATGACTTGTGAACGAATTACAAAAGTAAATATATTTTGCAATAATTTAACCATAATGGCTCTTTTTCTTTAGGAGCATAAACGGCATTAACAGAGCAAAAACAACTATTGGTCGATAAAAATGCGCAGTTTATCTATTTCATTTGTCCGGACCTTCCTTTGACCTTATTTTTGTGAGCAAATTCTATTATTTACATTTGATATCTTTTAGTTTAGAAAGCATTATGAAGAGAGTATATTTTTTACTGCTATTTGCACTGTTGTACACACTCACTGTGATGGCACAGTCACAGACAAATAGTTCCATCTCGGGAAAATTGATCGACGAAGTGACTGAAGAGCCTGTAGAACAGGCAAACGTACGCATTTTGAGAAAATCGGACAGCACTTTTGTCACCGGAAAAGCATCTGACGCCAAAGGTGCATTTACCATCCCGGTGAGAAACGGGGAGTACATTGTACATATCTCGTTCATCGGATACAATGATGTTTTCCTCAATGTGCAAGTGACTCCTACAAGTCCGACAGCACAACTGGGAAGTATCTTCATGAGCAACGACAATATCCTCTTATCTGAAACCGTCGTGACCGCCAAGGCATCTGAGATTTCAGTGAGAGGGGATACACTTGAGTACAATGCCGATTCCTACAAGGTGACAGAAAGTGCCGTGGTGGAGGATCTACTGAAAAAAATGCCGGGTGTGGAGATTGACAAAGATGGTAAAATCACAGTAAACGGCAAAGAGATCACAAAGATACTGGTCGATGGTGAGGAGTTCTTCAGTGATGACCCAAAGGTGGCATCCAAGAATCTACCCGCTAAAATGGTCGATAAGCTCCAGGTGCTGGAAAGAAGGACTGAACAGGCTCAGATGACCGGATTCGATGATGGTGAGGAGGAGAATGTGATCAACCTTACTGTCCGCCCCGGAATGAAAGAAGGATTGTTTGGCAACGCCTTTGCGGGATACGGTAGTAAAGATCGTTATGAAGGTAACCTGATGGCCAATTACATGAAAGATAAAGATCAGTACACCATCCTGGGAGGACTGAACAACACCAATAATGCCGGATTCTCTGACATTGCCTCCTCCATGTTCAGTGGTATGGGAGGACGAGGTGGCAGAGGTATGTTTGGTGGCAGCAGTGGTATATCCACTTCGGCCAACGCGGGGGGCAACTTCAGCAAGCAGTTCACACCCAAGTTGAAACTAGGTGGTAACGTGCGTTATGGATCCACCGACACCAATGTTGAATCGGGTGTCTTCTCACAAAATATTCTCAGCTCAGGTAACACACTGGAAAATGAGAAGAACTGGTCGAACAGTATTAGTGAGAACTTTAACATGGACCTGCGCCTTGAATGGGAACCAGATTCGTCGACCATGGTGATCTTTAGGCCTGCCGCATCTTTTTACAACAACCATCGTGAAGAGACAGGTGACTTTTTCACCCTGCGTGAAGCGACAGGTGATACCATCAACAGTGGTGACTCGGAGAATTTCTCCGAAGGTACCGGCAAAAACCTCTCCTTCAGACTCGATGCAAGCCGTGAGCTGGGCAAGGAGGGAAGAATACTGAGCATACAGGTGAGGGGACAGGCCAATGACTCAGAGAATAACGGCACCAACCGGTCAGCTACACTCTATAATGGTACCCGTCCCGACGACCTTATAGACCAGCGCTTCACCAACACCAGTGACAGCCGTAACTGGCGGGGGTATCTCTCCTATGTGGAGCCGTTGGGCAATGCACACTACCTGCAGCTTGCATATCAGTACAGTCAGAATTTATCGGAATCGGACAGGGATACCCGTTCACAGGACGAATCAGGTGAATACACCATCCTCGATCCTGATTACAGTAAAAGGCTGGAGAACAATTTTGTAAACCAGGAGATAGAAGCCAACTTCAAGGGAGTAAGAGAGAAGTATGACTACATGGTTGGATTCTCCGTGCAACCCTCCTCCTCCCGCAGCAAGACCTTTGTAGGTAACGACATGATCTTCGACGGGGAACAGAAAGTGATCAACTACTCACCCATGGCGCAACTCAATTACCGCTGGAGCCGTACACAAAACCTCCGCATACGCTATTACGGCGATACAGACCAGCCGTCGCTGACACAACTCTCGCCGGTGGTGGATGTGACAAACCCGCTGAATATCAGTTATGGTAATACGGACCTCAACCCCTCGTTCGAGCATCGTCTCAACCTCCGCTATCAGCAGTCTAACCCGGAGAAGGCGAGTTCTTTCAACACCTTCATCAATGCAGGTTATATGACCAATGATATTGTGTCGGCCACTATCACAGATGTGAATACCGGACGCAGGGAGACAACCTACCAGAATGTGAAAGGTAACTGGAACGCCAACGGAAGGATGATGTTCAACGTGCCGCTGGGCAACATCAAGTTCTCACTATTCTCCATGTCATTTGTAAGCTATAATCAGAGTAAAGGATACGCCAAGTCGATCACAGATGAAAATGACTCGAAAGTGTTTACCAATGATGATCTTAACATCAATAACCGTCTTTCACTGATGGAGATGCTGGGACTGAATTATCGCTCCGATCTGTTCGACATCTCTGTGAGGGGTAACGTCAATTTCAATAACGTGACCAACAGCCTTGAAGGACAGCAGGACCAGCAGTATTTGAATTACGGTGGTAGTGCGAATACATCCATCTATTTGCCGTGGGACATGACGCTGGAGAGCGATGTCAACTACTCCACCAACTCCGGCTATACCGATGGTTTTGAACAGAATGAATGGCTCTGGAACGCATCGATCCAGAAAGCGCTCTTCAAACAAAAGAACGGCACACTTCGCTTTAAAATTTATGATATTCTGCAACAGAGAAGCAACATAAGCAGAAGCGTCACCTCAAACTATATCCGTGACACCACTACCAATACACTGACAAGCTATTTTATGGTCCATTTCATTTACCGGTTCAACATCTTCAAAGGAGGAGCCACCCAGCAGGATATGATGCAGGGCAGAGGCTTTGGCAGAGGTATGGGACCGGGTGGTGGTCACGGCAGATGATAAGAACCCGATATTTTTAATATATTTGTGAAATGGATCAACTATTAAAACAAAAAAAAGGAGGCAGTTGGAACAATATCTTTGTTCACATTCTTCTATGGGGGGTGATTTTCATCCTCCCTTACTTCTTCATGAACACTGAGCAGATCTTCACCTGGAAGCCGTTTATGAGATCCATACCCGAGATGCTGGGATTCATGCTGGTCTTTTATCTGAATTTCTTCGTGTTGATCGACAAGCTTTTACATAAGGGAAAAACAAGGGCATTTATACTCTACAACCTGATACTCATTATCGCTGTCTCATTTCTGATGCATTACAGTAGGGAGTTGCTTGAGTACCTGCTTCCCGAATTAAGGCCCAGGTGGCGGGGACGAGGCAGAATCCCCAACTTTTTCCCCTGGCTCTTTATCCTGCGTAATTCCACATCTCTCTTTTTAATGATGGGATTGAGTGTGGCCTTGAAAATGACAGTACGGTGGTTTGAGGTGGACAATGAACGCAAAGAGCTGGCGAAAGCAAAATCTGAGGCTGAGCTGCAGAACCTGAAGAATCAGATCAACCCCCATTTCCTGCTTAACACGCTCAACAATATTTATGCGCTGATAGAGTTTAATCCTCCCAAAGCACAGCAGGCTGTGATGGACCTGAGTAAATTGTTACGTCATCTGTTGTACGACAATAACCAGGCTTTCGTGTCGCTAAATCAGGAGGCTGATTTTATGCGGAATTACATAGAACTGATGCGTATACGGCTCGCCGACAATGTGAAACTGACTACAGAATTTTCCTATTCCGAAACAGGCAACACGAGAATTTCTCCCTTAATTTTTATATCTTTGATGGAGAATGCTTTCAAGCATGGTATTAGTGGTGATAAACCGTCGTTCATTGAATTCTCACTCAAAGAGCTTCCCGACGGAAAGATTGAGTTTGTTTCCAGAAACAGCTATTTCCCAAAATCGGATTACGATAAAAGTGGAAGTGGCATTGGCCTGGAGCTTGTAAAAAAAAGGCTGGAGCTGCTTTATCCCAACAACTATCTCTGGCATACAACCATCGAAGACGATGTTTATTCCACCGTGCTTGTGATTGATACTAAAAAACAACAGGATGATACTGAACTGCTGGATCGTGGATGATGAGCCGCTGGCTCTCTCACTGCTGGAATCATATGTACAAAAAACATCTTTTCTGCGGCTTACCGGAAAATACAGCAATGCACTTACTGCCATGAAAAGTATAGCTGAAGAAAAGGTGGATCTGATTTTTCTCGATATCCAGATGCCTGAGGTGAATGGGATGGAGTTCGCCCGCACTATCAGCAGTCGTACACGTGTCATCTTCACCACCGCATTCAGCGAATATGCCGTGGAGGGTTACAGAGTAAGTGCCCTTGACTATCTGCTCAAACCATTCTCCTTTAACGATTTTCTTACTGCCGCCAGGAAGGCGTTGAGCTGGTTTGAGATGACTGAGACTAAACCAATGGCCGAGCCGATACAGGAGAAAAGAGCTATTTTTGTGAAATCGGAATATAAGCTTATACAGGTACTTTATGACGAGATATTGTATATTGAGGGGCTGAAAGATTACGTGAAAATTTTTACTGAAAACGAGTCCAGACCCATCCTCTCACTGAGAAGTCTCAAATCACTTGAGGAGGAACTATCATCTGACAGGTTTATGAGGGTACATCGTTCCTATATCATTCAGAGAAACAAAATCTCTAGCATCAACAAAAACCGTATAGTGATAGGCAAGAAACAGATACCGGTAGGGGAGACCTATCGCAAGCATTTTATGGCTACCATAGAGAAGGGGTAGTCTTGAATTAAAAAAATGAATGTACCCAAAACAATAAAAGCCGCTCAACACAGTAGGTTGAAGCGGCTTATATTGTTGGACAGGTTAATGACTTATGAAAGAAATGCTGTAAGCATCCAAACATTCTTCTCCTGTCCCGATATGTAATCACCCATAAGGGCAACAGTACCTTCATCGTTAGCTGCAGAGGCTGTCTCAAGCAGTTTCCGTTCGAGACCGATCAATACTTTCAGGTCATCGAGGATAAGCCTGATAATCTCTTTCGCATTGCTGACAACTCCACTCTCCTTGATGGTGGAGGCTTTCAGGTAGTCACTATAGTTATGCGCAGGTACACCACCTAACATAAGTATGCGTTCTGCCACTTCATCCACTTTTGCAGCTGTGTCATCATAGAACGCTTCAAACCTGGCATGAGCTCCGAAAAATTCAATACCTTTCACATTCCAGTGATAGCCACGCAGGTTGGTATAGTAAAGCTGTAAATTGGCCAGTAACTCCTGCAGACCGTCAACGGTTTTCTTTGTGCTTTTAAGATCTAATTGTAAATAATCCAATGTTTTCATAATTCTGATATTTTAATTGTTTTTGTTTATGTTTATTGCAAATATATAGATAAATAACATATCAAAAAAATATTTACATCTCAATATTAGATAGATTTTCTCTATCTCTCTGTTCATTCTCTCTGTTCATTCTGCTGCATGGCTTTAATGGTTTGATCCATCAGGTGTTCAAGTTCCCAGCCCAACAATTCAGCCCCCTCCCTGATTACCTCACGGGAGCAGCCAGCAGCAAATTTTTTGTCTTTATATTTCTTTTTCAGCGACTGTACCGTTAAATCGAGCGTGCTTCTGCTCGGTCGCATCAAAATGGCTGCACCTATGAGACCTGTAAGTTCGTCAGCAGCATAGAGCACTTTCTCCATCTGATGTTCCGGTTTTACATCGTTCTGTGTGAATCCGTAAGCGTGAGAAACCACGGCACGCTTGATTTGAGGGTTAATCCCTGCGGCGTCGAAAATCTCACGCACCTTTATACAGTGTTCGTCGGGGTACTGTTCAAAATCGAGGTCATGCAACAATCCCACCAACCCCCAGAAGTCCGTTTCGCTACCATAGCCCAGTTTAGCAGCAAAATAACGCATCACCGCTTCCACCGTTGAGGCATGTTGTAGGTGAAAAGGTTCTTTATTGTATTTTTCAACCAGTGCAAATGCCTCTTTCCTTGTAATTCCGGGATTTAATCTGCCACTGTTCTCCACAGGTAATCTATCCAGTATCATCTTTATGCTGTTTTTCTTTCCACTCAACTATCATGGAAAATGAATTTCCCGTAAAGATATATTTTTTTCAACTAATTGAAAAGATAAAAAACTGTTCGTCTGTTTGCGAACTAAACAACTATTCGTATATTTGCGAACTGAAACAAATTACAGATAACAGATATGTCAAAAAAAGAATTTACAGAAGAGCAGCTTACGATCTCCCGCCTCGCCAAGGTGTTGGCTCATCCGGTAAGGATTGCCATTTTGCAACTACTGGCCAACCAGAACTGCTGTTATCATGGCGACATGTCGGAGATCATACCGGTAGCCAAGAGTACTCTCTCACAGCATCTGAATGAGCTGAAGGAGGCAGGATTGATACAGGGTGAGTTCACTCCTCCCACAGTGAAGTATTGCATAAACAAGCAAAACTGGGAGCGTACAAGTGAGATAATGAAGACTTTTATTGACAATATTGCACAGGTAAAAAGCTACTGCTGACGAAATTGTGTCTCACCTCCCATGAAAGATCCCGGCAACAAATTAACAGATTCGAAATTTAAACGAAATCTCTTCAATAAACCAATTAAAATTTAAACCTATGAAACGAGTTCTTTTTATCCTATTGGCAGCTATCACCTTAACCTCCTGTGGTACAAACGAGAAAAAAACAGATTCAGCGGATGCTTCTGTAAATACAACCGTAAGCACCTCAGAAGTAACCTCAGTTGCAAGCGCTGATTCTTCTACAGTCTATGTCTATTATTTTCACGGCAAACAACGCTGTAAGACATGTATAGCTGTTCAAAATTCCGCTCAGGAAACAGTGAACCGGATGTATGGTGACAATCAGAAAGTGCAATTTTTGGAAATAAAGACCGATGAAGCAGTGAACAAGGAACTTGTGGACAGGTATGGTGTGACATGGAACGCGCTGATCATTGCAAAAGGTGATGACCATATCGACCTGACACAGTATGCATTTGCCAATGCCGTGAACAATCCTGAGGATTTGGGAGAGAAACTGAAGAGTGAGGTGGAGCAAAGGCTTTAAAAGAAAGAATAGCGCTGAACAATGATGAATTTTCTACAGAGCCTGACGGAAGGCTCCGGCTGGCCACTGCTCACAGCGTTCCTGCTCGGCCTGATGACGGCCATCAGCCCTTGTCCTCTGGCGACAAATATCACGGCAACTGCTTATCTGAGCAAAGATATCGGTATCAAGAAACGTGTTTTATTCAACGGCCTATTTTATACGCTGGGAAGGATGTTTACCTATACCACGCTTGGCATGCTCTTCTTTTTCGGTGCAAGCCAGTTTAAGATTGCCGGTCAATTGCAGGTTCTCGGCGGTATCTGGCTAGGTGTGGCTTTACTTGTGATCGGCATCTTTATGCTCGATATCATACAGTTGAACCTCCCCGGAGTGGGCAGGCTGACGGAGAAGTTAGGCAATAAAAAGGGAAAGAAAACCTACTGGGATGCTTTCCTGCTGGGACTGCTGTTCGCACTGGCGTTCTGTCCCTATAGCGGGATGCTCTACTTCGGAGGATTGATTCCGATGACGATCGCCTCCACATCGGGACTCCTGCTACCGCCGATTTTTGCCATAGCCACAGGTCTTCCGGTAATCATCATCGCCTGGCTGCTGGCCTATAGCGTGAGCAATATAGGTAAGTTCTACAACAGGATGAACAGTTTTCAAAAGTGGTTCAAGCGAGTCGTTGCTACCGTATTTATTATTGTGGGCGCTTATTATATCATCATCAGCCTCTGAAATAATGAAAGAAGAACATCAACAAATAACAATCAAAAAAGATAAATAATTATGGAAGTATTGGTATTGGGACCGGGTTGCAAAAAATGCGTTTTGACCTACGACGCCATCAGAAAAGTGGTGGATCAGAGCGGAGCAGAGGTGACACTGCGTAAGGTGGAGGACATCATGGAGATCATGAAGTATAACGTGATGACGACACCGGCAGTGGTGGTCGACGGTGAGGTGAAGGTGAAAGGGCATGTACCATCCGAGGCAGAGATAAAAAAGATTATAGGTCTTTAAATAGCAGTAGGTGCTATTCTGTCAACCGCGACACTCACGTGGAATGAGATTGTATTGTCTAAAGAATAAAAAATGGATACAAAAAAAGAATTAAAATATCTGGGCTTGATGGTGCTAATTTTTGGGTTGATCTTCTTTCTTCCCATCAGCAGTGAGCGATTTATGACCGCCATCGTTGCCACCCTCGATCTCTCTAAATGGTACGCACAGGAGCATGTGATCCTCTGTCTGCTCCCGGCTTTTTTCATTGCCGGGGTGATCGCGGTATTCATCAGCCAGGGATCGGTGATCCGTTACTTTGGAGCGAATGCAAACAGATGGCTTTCCTATACAGTGGCCTCTGTTTCCGGAGCCATCCTGGCAGTCTGCTCCTGCACCATCCTCCCTCTCTTTACAAGTATCTATAAGCGGGGAGCAGGATTGGGACCGGCAGTAGCGTTCCTCTACTCGGGACCAGCCATCAGCATCCTCTCCATCATCCTCACCTGGAGCATCCTCGGTACGGAGATGGGGATTGCGCGGATGATTGGAGCTGTCCTTTTCTCGGTCATTATCGGACTGGTGATGGCATTTATCTACCGCAAGGAGGAGAAAGCAAAGCAGGAGGAGCAGATGAACTTCGAGGCACCACCGGCAAAACGTCCGGTGTGGCAGACGATGTTCCACTTTTTTACGCTGGTGCTTATCCTGGTGGCTGCCAACTGGGGTGCACCCGCATCAGGTGACACTGCAAGTGTATGGTTCTATCTCTTCAGCTACAAATGGTACATCACCGGCTTCCTGTCGCTGATGCTTGCCTGGTCGCTGATAAAGATTCTGAAGATTAAATGGCAGTGGGTATTGCTGGGTGTTGTTGCAACAGCACTGTCGGCACTTCTTGCCGGCCATTTTATCCCCGACCCAAAACTGGCGCCGATGGTGCCGATGGTTGTGGGTATAGCCGCGCTTGCTGTGGTGACCCTCTTCGACCGGAACGATGAGGAGAACAGGGAGTGGACGCTCTCTGCCTGGGGTTTTGCCAAGCAGATCATGCCGCTGCTGGCCATCGGGGTGGTGACCGCCGGGTTCCTGTTGGGATCGACGCACGACAATGTGGCCATTCCCGGCGTGGTGCCCAACGAGTGGATCGAGTGGGCAGTAGGAGGGAACTCTCTTTTCTCCAACTTCTTCGCCAGCTTCACCGGGGCATTCATGTATTTTGCCACGCTCACCGAGGTACCTATTGTGCAGGGACTGCTTTCCAGTGGTATGGGTAAAGGTCCCGCGCTGGCACTGCTGCTTGCGGGACCCTCGCTCTCACTACCCAACATGCTGGTGATCCGTGGTGTGATGGGGACCAGGAAGACGCTTGTATACGTGGTGCTGGTGATGATCATGGCTACCTTCTCAGGTCTTGTCTATGGTACGTTTTTTTGAAACTAAACCGTTGGTAACACGATTCTGTTATAATAGTTCACATTTTAAAAATCAATTTAATTTATTTCAAGATGAAAATACTTATTCTTTGTACCGGCAACAGCTGCCGCAGCCAGATGGCACATGGTTTTTTGCAGCGTTTCGATGAGAAGTTAACTGTTCGTTCGGCCGGAACCGAACCTGCCCGGCAGGTAAACCAAACCGCCGTCAAAGTGATGAAAGAGGTGGGGATTGATATCAGCAATCATACGCCCCAAATGGTAGACCAGTACATCAAAGATGAATGGGATTATGTGATTACGGTATGTGACCATGCCAACGAAACATGTCCTCTTTTTACGGGGAAAGTGAAACAGCGGTTGCACATGGGCTATGAGGACCCATCCCATGCAAAAGGATCTGAAGAATTTATTTTGAGTGAGTTTTACAGGATTCGCGATCAGATAAAAAAAGATTTTCATCAACTGTATGTTGAGCAATTAAAACCTCAGTTATGAAGTCAGTGGATTTAAAAGAGGTGGTAAAGAAAAAGTATGGAGCTATTGCCAATCGCAGTTTACAAATGGCTCCATTATCCTGTTGCGAATCTTCGGGATGTTGTGGAGAACTGGAATTCAGCATGATTGGCGATGAATATCAACATGTGGAAGGCTACAATCCGGAAGCCGATTTGGGTTTAGGCTGTGGTATCCCTACCCAATTTGCGGATATAAAGAGAGGAGATCATCTGCTTGACCTTGGAAGTGGTGCTGGAAATGATTGCTTTGTTGCGCGAGCCATTGTTGGTGATACCGGCAGGGTAACCGGTTTGGATTTCACTGACGCCATGGTCAGCAGAGCAGTTGAAAATGCCCATAAGCTTGGACATACGAACGTTTCGTTTGTGAAAGGCGATATTGAAGAGATGCCTTTTACCGACAGTACATTTGATGTAATCGTCTCCAATTGTGTGTTGAACCTTGTACCTGACAAAAATAAAGCCTTTGCTGAAATGATGAGGGTCTTAAAACCTTCGGGACATTTCTGCGTTTCTGATGTGGTGCTCAAAGGCAATCTACCCGAAGCGTTAAAGAATGATGCCGAGATGTACGTAGGTTGTGTTTCGGGTGCAATTGAGATAAGTGAATATCTCAGCATCATAGCACTGCAGGGATTTAAAAATATCACCATTCACAAACAAAAAGAAATCCTGATCCCTAAGGAGATAATGGTTAAGTATCTATCCGGTACAGAGAGTATCCGTTTTAAAGATAGTAATACCGGTATTTACAGCATTACGGTATCGGGATATAAAAATTAATTTCCAATTTACTGTTTACAAAAAACAGATAAATTTCAATTATAAAATAAAAAATATGAAGAAAAGTCAAGGCATAAGTTTTTTTGAACGAACCCTCACACTCTGGGTAGCCATCTGTATTGTGGCGGGCATTCTGATCGGTCTCTATATCCCATCCGTACCTGCCACACTGCATCAGTTCGAGTACGCCAATGTCTCTATTCCGGTAGCCATCCTTATATGGCTGATGATATTCCCCATGATGTTAAAGGTAGATTTCAACAGCGTGAAAAATGTGGGCAGAAAGCCGAAAGGTATCCTGATCACCGGGGTGACCAACTGGCTGATCAAACCCTTCACCATGTTCGCCATCGCATGGTTCTTCTTTTTCGTGGTGTTCAAGTCGCTTATCCCCGCTGCGCTGGCCGACCAGTACCTTGCCGGCGCGGTGCTGCTGGGCGCTGCTCCCTGTACCGCCATGGTGTTCGTCTGGAGTCACCTCACCCGGGGTGATGCAGCCTATACCCTGGTGCAGGTGGCGCTGAACGACCTGATCATCCTGGTGGCGTTTGTCCCTATCGTGGGTCTGCTACTCGGCATAGGAGGGATCGCCATACCCTGGGATACGCTCTTCCTCTCGGTGGTGCTCTTCGTGGTAGTGCCGCTGCTGGCCGGTATGCTCACACGCATCTACGTGGTGAAAAGGCGGGGGATCGACTACTTCAACAATGTCTTTATAAAGAAATTCAACAACATCACCGTGGGGGGGTTGCTGCTCACGCTGATCATCCTCTTCTCGTTCCAGGGTGATACCATCCTGCAGAACCCGCTTCATATCCTGTTGATTGCCATTCCGCTGATCATTCAGACGGTGCTGATCTTCTTCATCGCCTACGGGTGGGCTAAAGCATGGAGGCTGCCGCATGATGTGGCCGCCCCTGCCGGCATGATCGGGGCAAGCAACTTCTTCGAGCTGGCTGTCGCCGTGGCTATCTCACTCTTCGGGCTTGAGTCGGGAGCAGCCCTGGCAACCACGGTAGGGGTGCTGGTGGAGGTGCCGGTGATGCTGATGCTGGTGCGCATTGCCAACAACACCAGGAGATACTTCCCCCAAACCCTGAAATCATAAGCAACGGGTAGGACATTATCTCCAATGCGTGCCATCTTATTCGTAGTGTCATCCCGTGGATTAAAACACATCAAAAAAAGCGGGTTTGATGCAGATCCCTGCACGCAACTGCAGATCTTTTCGGTTGTAATCAAGCAGGCTGTCACCGGTGCCGCTGTATAGTTCTCCGAAGATATATTGATTGAATCTGTCCGAGATCTTGTAGCCGGCACTCAACCGGAGATTGAGTGCCTTTACACTTTTTTTCGGGCTGTAAGTACCTGACAGCCACCATCGGTTGTTCGATGTCTTGTAGTCAACAGAATAAAAACCTGTCCCCCTGTAATCAAGTATATCGCTGTTTGTTTCATCCGGAAGGAAAGGCACGACGACCTTGAATCTGACTGCAAGATTGGAGGTAATGTAATATTTGCCGCTTAAGCCGATCCAGTTGATACTCCGTGACTCTTCCTCGTCGCGTCCATTGGATTCATGTTCGAGCTGCAGGAACACAGCCCCTGTGAGCTGATTATCAACAATTATATATCTTCCCAATCCAATACCGGGATTGTAGTTACTATCCCTGAAAGGTGCGGATTTACGGTAGATATTCCAAAACGACTTCTGTGTATAGGTCAGGAAGAGGAACGAATCGAAGGGTAAGCGGCTGGTTGTAAGGCGATGACGGATACTGATCTGGAATTTGGCGTCGGCTGTTTCTCCGCTGATCTCTCTTCTGAGTGGAATGCCGGTAATAAAAAAGTTGTCTTTGTAGATGGAAAAGGGTGGGAGGGAGTCCATTCTCCTGATAATATCATCTTCTGTCATGGTCAACTCTTGCCTGTCGTATGCTATCTTTGATTTTGCACCTTCAATAAGACGCTTAAGAGGCCACTTTGTTGAATCGGCAGGGCTTGCTTCTGACTGAGCATTTATATCAGGCATAAATACAAGCAGCATCAGGATGACGGGTAACAAAAATAAATGTTTCATTTCACTACACGCTGTGTTCAACATTCGTTCATCATATCAGCTTCATCCTCTCTTCTTATAGCTGAGCACTGCCCAGCCATTGAGGATTACAGCAATGATACCCAATATCAGCAGGTTCCCCGACACATCAGCCAGTGTGCTGCCGTTCAGATAGAGCATCCGGAAGGTTTTTGTCAGGTAATTGAACGGGTTCACCGCTGCAATCACCCTGGCCCAGGAGGGCATGCTGGAAACAGGGGTGAACATACCGCCAAGCAGTATCAGGATCAGGATAAAGAACATCACCAGAAAGCTTGCCTGCTGCATATTCTCGGAATAGTTTGAGATGATGATCCCCAGACCCGATATGGAGAAGATAAAGACAATAGCAGAGAAAAGCACTGCCAGCATACTCCCTGCCGGCCATAGACCATACATCAGGTATGTCACCGTGACAGAGATGATCATCACCACCAGACCTACAATCCAGAAAGGAATCAGCTTGGCCAGGATAAAGCCGATCCTGCTTACCGGGGTCACATTGATCTGTTGAATGGTGCCGTTCTCTTTCTCCATCACGATATTCAGTGCAGGCAGGATACCGCAGATGATCGTGAGCAGCAGCACCATGAAGCCGGGGATCATGAAGTTTTTATAGTCCAACGCCGGATTAAACCTGTATTGCGGGATGATCTCTATCTGCGGCATCCGCATCATCGATGCGCGTGATTGTGCAGGCATGGTATGCATCAGTTCTCCGCGAAGATCAGTCGAAAATTCGTTCGCGATCTGCATGATGTAATTACTCCCCAGCAGACCCTGTGTACCGTTAACAGCGTTGACAGCCACACCTACTCCCGTAGATCTGCTTTTCACCATCTCCTTGTCGAATGAAGCAGGGATCTCCAGGATCATATCTGTCTCACCCTGTTCCATATTCATCATCGCTGTCTGATAATCGGGCGGCGTATCGTTTAATATAAAGTACTGTGAAGCAGCAATCTTATCGGTGAGGCGCCTTGAATAGACACTTTTGCTGTGGTCCACCACATCAATTTTGATGTTCTTTATCTCGAAACTCACTGCCCATGGAAAAACCAGCAACACCATGGTGGGAAACAGCACAATCAATCTTGGAATCAGCGGGTTCCTGAACATCTGTTTAAACTCTTTTTCGATGAGATATTTTAATGATTTCATATGATATTTTTTAGCGATCAGCGGTCAGTGATCAGTGATCAGCTTTCAGCTTTCAGCAGTCAGCTTTCAGCGACCAACTTATAAACCTAAGAACTTACTAACCTATTATTTTACTAACTTACTTACCTATTAACTTACTAACTTACTAACCTATTAACCTACTAACCTACTAACCTACTAACCTACTAACGTTAAAGTCTTTTCTTGGTCTTTAAAATCGTAACCCCTAACAGGAGGAGGGTCATTCCCGTTAATACGAGCATCTCTTTCCATACCATCATTATTCCCTGTCCCTGAATCATGACCTTCCTCACCGCATCAATAAACCATCGTGCAGGAACGATGGTCGAGAAGGCCTGAAGCACCGGGGGCATGCTCTCTATGGGGAAGATCATTCCTGAGAGCATCAGCACAGGGATCATTGCGGTGATAGCCGAGACGATGACCGCATTGACCTGTTTGTTGACCATGGTGGAGATGGTCAGTCCGTACGACAGCGTGAGGGTGATGTAGATGAGAGAGATCAACAGGAGCAGCAGCAGGCTGCCGTTGATGGGGACATCCAGCACAAAATAACTAAGCAGCAGGATAATGACCAGGTCGATCATGGATATGATCATATAGGGTATGGTCTTGGCAAAGATCATGGTTCCCTGTTTCAGTGGTGATGCCAGCAGCACCTCCATGGTGCCGCGCTCCTTTTCGCGGATGATGGAGACAGAGGTCATGATGGTACAGATGATCATCAGCACCAGCCCCATGATACCCGGCACAAACATATAGGAGGATTTCATCAGCGGATTATAGATCATCCTGTTTTCGGTCTTAATCTGAAAAGGTATCTCGCTGATCTCCATCTGTTCCATCTGATAACCTGCAATGATGGCCGTGGCATAGGTTGCGGCGATAGACCCCCTGTTGGGGTCGGAGCTGTTGGAGAGCAGTTGCACAGCCCCTTCTCCGGAGTGCACGAGGCTCTCCTGGAAGTTTTGCTGAAAGACAACAGCCAGATCAAGTTCTCCTTTTCGCATTGAAGCCTCCATCTTCTCCATCGACTGTACGTTACCCTGGTAATTGAAGTAGCTGTTCTGTCGTATGCGCTCTGCAATGCCGGTGGTGAGTGCATCAGGGGTGGGATCGTAAACAGCCACGCGGATATCCTGCACTTCCATGTTGATGGCAAAGCCAAACAGCAGTATCTCCACTACGGGCATCCCCAGTATCACCAGCAACGTTCTGTTATCGCGGAAGATATGATAGAACTCTTTATGTATAAATGCAATAAACTGTTTCATTTCCTTTGATGTTTTTGATAATCAACCCTGCTGCGTTGCATGAAGCCCGCCTGTCCGTCGGTTAATCGCCCCGTTGCGCTTTGCGTGCCAGTTGCCGGAACACCTCATCCATGGAGTCGGCGTTGAAGCTGCGACGTAGTTCGGCCGGTGTGTCCAGGGCATCGATGCGGCCATCCACCATGATGGACACCCGGTTGCAATACTCCGCCTCGTCCATGTAGTGGGTGGTCACGAAGACCGTGATGCCCTGGTCGGCCGCCTCATAGATCATCTCCCAGAACTGACGCCGCATGGCCGGGTCGACTCCCCCTGTGGGTTCATCCAGAAAGACGATCCTGGGCTCATGAAAGATGGCCACGGAGAATGCCAGTTTCTGTTTCCACCCCAGCGGCAGATATTTCACCAGTGTGTTACGCTCCTGTTGAAAATCCAATCGCTTCAACAGCTCATCGGTCTTTTCCGCAATCACCCTGTCGGTGAGTCCGTAGATGCCGCCGAACAGCCGGATGTTCTCCCACACCCTGAGGTCCTCATACAGAGAGAACTTCTGACTCATATAGCCTATATTCCGTTTGATCATCTCATTCTCCTTGATGATGTCATAACCTGCCACGGATCCTTCACCCGCAGTCGGCATACTTATACCGCAAAGCATCTGCATCGCCGTAGTCTTTCCGGCACCGTTGGCACCGAGAAACCCGAAGATCTCTCCCTCCCTCACATCAAAAGTGATATGATCTACCGCCGTAAAATTGCCGAACATCTTCGTCAGGTCCGAAACCTCTATTACTTTATTCATCATCCTCTTTTTTCATTTTTCACTTTCAAATAGCCATGAAGCAATCTTCTACTGTGGGTGTGACGAGGGCGATATGCACATCACTGAATCCCTTACCTGCAAGGTATTGCCTCAGCTCATCGGGACGCAATGTTTCCTCTACGGTGATATGATGCTTGTCGCCAAATGCGAAGCTGGTCCTGATCGCGGAGAAACCGCGCAGCGCCGAGAGCAGGGCGGACATGCGGCTGCCTTCTACCGACCACAATACCCCGGAGTAATCATCGATGATACCCTGTGGGGTGTTGTTCGCGATAAACTCCCCTTCACGAATCAGCGCGATTCTGTCGCAGCGGCTCGCTTCATCCATATATGCCGTGGAAACGAGGATAATAATCCCCTGTTCTTTCAGCCGCCCCAGCATGTCCCAGAACTCTTTCCTTGAAACAGGATCTACCCCTGTCGTCGGTTCATCCAGGATCAGTATCTCCGGTTTATGAATCAATGCACAACTCAGTGCCAGCTTCTGTTTCATCCCGCCGGAAAGAGCGCCTGCACGTCGTTTTTTAAAGGGTTCTATCTGCTGATAAATATCCCTGATCAGGTGGTAGTTCTCTTCAATGGTCGTATTGAAGAGCGTAGCGAAGAACGTCAGGTTTTCCTCCACGCTCAGATCCTGGTAGAGTGAAAACCGCCCCGGCATATAGCCGATGATCTGCCTGATCTTCCGGTAATCTTTCACCACATCATACCCGTTCATGATGGCAGTGCCACTGTCGGGCAGCAGTAGCGAGGTGAGGATCCGGAAAAGCGATGATTTGCCGGCTCCATCGGGTCCGATCACACCAAAGATCTCACCATCTTCCACTGAGAAGGAGACGCCCTTGAGTGCATGCACCTTCCCTTTGGCGTAACGCTTATGTATATCTTTTACTTCAATCATTTTGTTGTCGTCTTTATGATCTGCTCCGCAGTTGAGTCATTGTGAGATCGGTAGCGCATGCTACCGGGGTGATGTAAACTTCACCTCGCCATACATGCCTATCTTCAGAAAGCCATCGTTGTGAACAGCTATCCTCAATGCATACACAAGGTTGGCCCGTTCGTTTTTGGTCTGTATGGTTTTGGGGGTAAACTCCGATTTATCGGATATCCAGCTGATCTCTCCTTTATATGACCTCATGCCGCCCTCTCCGTCATCCACCCGCACTGTCACCTCATCGTTCAGTTTGATCAAAGCCAGCTGGTCGTTCGTCACATAAGCCCTCAGGAAGAGGGTGCCGGTGTCGGCAATCTTGAAGAGAGGCGTACCCATGGTAGCCAGTTCACCCGTTTCGGCATATCTGTTCAGTACCGTGCCGGTGATGGGAGATGTGATCCGCGTCTTCTCCAGCTGATCGTCCAGTTGTGCCACCTGTATATCAATGGTGGAACTCTGTGCAGAGATGTGCTGGCTGTTTTTTTGCAGGATGGATGTTTGTGCTGAGAGCTGGCTCTGCAGCACCTCCAGCTGCGATTCAATATCATCCAGCTGCTTCCGGTTGGCCGCATTGGCGGCAATCAGCCTCTCTACACGGGCCTTCTCCCGTTTCAGGGTTTTGATCTGATCCTGGATGGCAGATGTCTGCTTGCTGATATCAGGTTGCTGGGCACGGACACCTTTTGCGTTGGAGAGGAGGCTCATCTTCTGGAGGTAGAGCTGCGTACTGTCTATCCTGCCTACAATCTGCTCTTTCTGCAGCTGCTCACCCTCGTTCACATGCAGTGCCAGGATGCGTCCGTTAGCCTGAGAAGAGACGATGATTTCCGTGGCTTCAAAGGATCCGGTGGCATCATATTCCTCGCTGCCGTTGCTGCATGAAAACAGCAGGAATGAAAGGGATAACAGGGGTAATGTTGTGAGTAAATGAAATGGTTTCATAGTTCGATGTTATTTTATGCTTTATTTTTTTATCTGGTGCCGCATACTGCTCACGGCTTTCAGCTTACAGCTTATTTATGTTTCGCATGCTTTGTATACAGCTAAATTATCGACTAACAATGTTTTGTGACCCATGCTTGACCTCGTTCACTAACGTAGATATTTGCTCGCCATGGTATAAATACAAGTAAACTTGTCTTCTACCCATTTGGCTTATCGCAAATATTCACTAAAAGAGCAGAACTCGCTTCGCTTCAAACAGCTGCTCTTTTTACATTCCTTGAGGTCAATGGGTCCCCACAAAACTTTTGTAGGTCTCATCTTTAGCTGTTTCTACTTCAATTTTTTGAACATGCGATAGTTCAGCAGCTTATTTACTGGTTCGTGGTATGTTTCAGTGCGTAGACCGACATGAGGTATTGCGTTTCATGCAATGTTTTCGCCTGTTTGGCTGCCTCCTCGGCATTGATCTCTTTCATCAGATCTGAGACGGACATCGTGCCATTCTCCACCTTCACCTCTGCCGCTTTGCGCATCAATGTCTGATGGCGTATAATCTCGTCATCATCCTGCATCGTCATTTTATATTTTTCAATCTCAATCTGTTGTTGCGGTATCACCATATACAGATGATGCAGGAAGGTCTCCTTCTGCGTGTTCACGGTCTGTTTCTGCAGATCAATCTTCTTCTTATCATTATTCAGCGTGTAGAGATTACCAAAGTTCCACGAGAGGCGGATCCCCCCTAAAAAATAAGGTGAAAATTCGGTGTCGAACATATTGAGCCCCGGTTTACCGTAGCCCCCCTGTGCAAAGGCGCCCAGCTTAGGCATATTCTTTGCCCTCAGCAACGATTTCTGTGATTCTATCGCCTCCTCCTGTGCACTGAACATCTTCAGCTCCGGGCGGTTGATCACGGGAGATATCAGTTCAGTATCGGGGTCGGGTTTTACAAAAGTCATCTTCTTATGGAGTGATTCTCCCACAAGTACCGATAACATCTGGATATAGGCATCCAGCGTCGATTCCAGCCGGATGCGCTGTTGTCCCGCCTTCAGCTGTTCCACCTTCACCGCACTCAGGTCGGCTTCATTGGCCACACCGTTGTTCACGTAGGTCTGCACGTTGTCGTAGTTGCGTTGCAGCTCTTTCTCCAGGATCTCCTGTTGCTGCAGATTTCCTTTCATCAGCAAAATGCCGAAATAGAGATTATTCACACGCTCTCTCAAGGTGTAAATCTCTGCGTCCAGCTGATTCTTCTCCAGTTCTGCATTGGCTTCCAGGCTCTTCTTCTGAGCTGTGACAGCCCCTCCGTCCCAGAGCAGCTGGTTCAGCTCGGCCACTACCCTGTATTGATCCTGATCGGGCACCGGAATATTGAGGGGAGGCATCCCTTCCGGCAGATCCATATCGATATAGGTTACATCGGACTGCCATGTTGCCTGCGCACTCAGCGTCCCTTGCGGCAGATATGCCTTGTTCGCATTCTCAATACTGAAATTTTTTGTCTTTTCAATGAGGTCATACCGGGTAATGGCAGGATAGTTTGTTCTTGCCTTCTCCTGCATCTGATCCAGCGTGATGATCTGCGCAGGAACCAGTATGCTGTTCATCCAGATTAACCCCGTTAATAGAAGAGATACGCTATGATTCATAATTTCATTATTTAAAGGGTTATTTTTATGATCCACTCGATAATTTTCTTTTTCCTCTCAGTTACAAACTCCACAAACTCCTCTTCTTTGACCAACCCCGATGATGTGATCAGAGGTTTTGCAACAAAAGGGAACAGGGTCATGCTCAATACATTGATGATTAAATCCGTTGCTGATATTTCAATACCTCTCTCCTTCAATTGCTTTTCAATGACCGGTTGGGCTATCTGACGCGTATTTTGTGTGATCTTCGCAAAAAGCTCCCTGTTCACCGTGAGCTCATTGAGGATGAAAATGGGTAGCTCCTCATTCTCAAGCAACAGGCTGGTATAATTTTCCGTGATCAGGCTAATCTTCTCTTCAAGAGATATTTGCCCGTCAGATAAAGCCGGCCCCATCGCACCAAGCAACATCTTCAGCTTCCCTTGTACCACATATTTAAACAACCTCTCTTTACTGCCGAAATAGTAGTTCAGCAGCGCCAGATTAGTCCCTGCTTCCTCGGCAATATCTCTGGTTCTGGTGGCTGCATACCCCTTCTGGGTGAATATCTTATCAGCCGCCTTCAATATTTTCTGTTCGGTCGTCATTGTTTCCATATCATTATTTTTTCTAAGACAAAAGTAGAGGAATCACTTGAATTAAACAAATGATTAAATCATATGTTTAATTTATGGGCACAGATTTAACGTTAAATAATATTTAAACCTTTTTTATACGATAAAATTAAGATTTATACGGAGATTCAGTAACTATCCATCACTTTAGTCATTACCCTTACCACAGCATCGTCAATATGAGAGGTGGATTCCATGCCTAATGTCATGCAGTGAATATTGGCCCTGGTAAGCGCAAATTGAAGGGATTGCTCTCGCTCACTATCACTCACGTGGCTTCCTTCACCGAAGATCTTCATGCCGATTACGCCTATGCCGTTCTTCTTCGCTTTACCCAGCAACTCTTTCACCATGTCGGGAGTGCCATCCATATGACTCCGGAAAGGATTGATACGGGCCATAATCACATCCATCCATGGATTATCCACCGCTTCCACCATGGCATCCCAATTGTGGCAGGAGACACCTACAGCTTTGATGATGCCCTCCTCTTTGGCTTTTGACAGTCCCTCCATATAGTGTTTGCGGTTGCTGCTCCATCCTCCCTGCATCAAACAGTGCATCAACACAATATCTATATAATCGGTGCCCATCTCCAGCCTGTAACGATCAAGGGAATCACGTACAGGTACATTTCTGTCTGAACCATCTTCGTGGGTCCAGATTTTTGTGAGCAGGGTTATCTTCTCACGCGGCAGGGTTTTAATGGCATTTCCTACATATTGATGTGAGCCGTAGGAGTCTGCCATATCGAAGAAGCTGATCCCCCTGTCATAAGCGTGGTGGGCCAGATCTGCAAATTGATCCATCCCCAGCCGGGTCTGGTTCGATGCTTTGGAACCCCCTTTAGAGCCTGTACCCAGAGCGATCCGGGAGACCTTTAGTCCGCTATTGCCTAATTGAACTTTGTCAACAGCAACAGGTGATAAATGGTTTAATTCAAATGATCCCGGTCTGACAATCGAAAGACCTGCAAAACCGACAAGACCCGTACGGAGAAAACTGCGCCGTGATAATTTTTTCATCTGCTTTTTAAAATGTTTACTGTGTCAAAAATAGGAAATAAACTTATTCAATCAAGCAGTTTACCCATTTTATTTACATCCCTGGCCACTTCTATCTTGTACTTTTTACCCTTCATCTTTTCATCCCGGATATTCGCCAGCAGCGTTTTTACGACAGAGGCACGCACGGCTACAAAAGAGATAAAATCTTTCACTTCGATCAGCCCCAGGTCGGATCTCTCAAGTTTTCCTTTTTGTAAAAAGAAACCGACAATATCACTTTTATTTAACTTGTTCTTCTTGCCTCCGCTTACATAAATTGTCCGGTATTCGGGGGCATCCGGCAACGGTTTTCCTGATGCAACGGGTAAGATATCCAGATTACCGGAAATATAATCCGGCATCTTATCCTCTTTGAATTGGATAATATAAGCGGTTCCCGAAGCGAGCATCCGCGCTGTACGCCCGTTACGATGAACAAATTCACTTTTCGTGGCCGGAAGATGATAATGTATTACATGATTCATCTCGGCGATATCCAGGCCGCGGGCTGCCAGATCGGTTGTAACCAGATAATGCAGACTTCCGTTTCTGAAGCGGACGAGGATCCTCTCCCTGTCATCCTGATCCATGCCTCCGTGGTAATATCCGGCCTCTATTCCTTTCTTATTCAATAGATCACTGATACGTTCCGTGACTTCCCTGTGATTACAGAAGATAAGTGCCGGCCCGGGATCGAGGGAACAGAGTAGATGAAACAAAGAGTCGATCTTGTCTTTTTCCGGTGATACAACAAGTTTAACTGAAAGAGCCTCGTTTTTCTCTTCTTCAGTATAATCAAGCGTTACGGGAGATTCCATCTTTACAAAGGCCGGAATTTCCACATCGGATGTAGCTGAAAGCAGGACTCTTTTTTGTAAGCAGGGCAGTTGACTGATGATGGTATTCATCTCATCCAGGAAACCTAACTGCAGGGATTTATCAAACTCATCCAGCACCAGGATTTTAATGGAGCCCGTATCAAAAGATTCTCTTTCCAGATGGTCGGTCAATCGTCCGGGTGTTCCGATAAGCAAAGCCGGTGGAGTGCTCAGGTTTTTCAGTTCGGTATCGAGAGCATGTCCGCCATAACAAACATTTACTTTGAATTTTGTTCCCATCTTTTTCCATACCTGTTCTGTCTGTAGGGCCAACTCCCTCGACGGTACTACGATTAAGCATTGTACTTGTCTTATATCCTCTTGCAATAATTGAAGAACGGGCAGGAGAAAAGCAAGCGTTTTCCCTGAACCTGTAGGTGATAACAACAGTACATTCTGCTCATTAGTGATCGCATTCAGGGCTGCTACCTGCATCTCATTCAGGCTATCGATTCCTATTTTGGATAATATGTTTTTGTTTTGATCTTCTGCATTCATATGATTAAAATTATTAATTTTCAATGGTATCATATGGAACTCGCTTTAATCATATACTTGTGT
>JADMKJ010000196.1 GCA_015478855.1 Proteiniphilum sp. | reverse complement strand
CGAGCAGAACGGTCAGACGGTGGACGGCATCGGCACGCAGATGCAGATGAGCGCTGACACCACGGCCACCTTCAATGAAAAAATAGACAACATGTTCAAGAAGATGGCGGCGACCGGCAAGATCGTTCGCGTCACCGAGCTCGATGTGCGTCTGGGTACCGCTTCACCCAGTGTAGGGCAGCTGGAGATGCAGGCGAAGACCTACCGGCATATCGCAGCATCCTACATCCAGCACGTACCGGAGGCACAGCGTTCGGGCATCACCATCTGGACCCTCACCGACCACCCCAGGGAGCATGAGTTCTGGCTACCGGACGAATCGCCCAACCTGTTCGATAAGGACTACAACCGCAAGCATGCCTATAAAGGCTTCGCAGACGGTCTGGCCGGTCGCGACATCAGCGAGGATTTCACCGGTGACGACTATGTGAATGCCTATCCGGAAGAAGAAGAAGAAGAAGAAGAAGAATAACTTAATGTGTAATTGTATATAATTTAGGAAGGGGAGACGGGAAAAACCATCTTCCCTTCTTTTTTAGGTTCATCATCCGTAATAACTTAACCTAACAGAAAAATGGGTTATCGCCAGTTATGCGGTTTGTTCATCCCAAAATAATATTGAGAGCTCTGTTCTGATTCTGCCTGTTTTATTCACTGATGATCGTTCCTGTATCCTGAAATGAAAACCAGTGAAAGAAAATAAATGATGAAAAGTTAACTAAAAATACAGAAAAATCCACCTTAAAGATGAGGAGGATGGTTAATTTTACAATCTAAACATCACGGCATCCTAATACTTGATCATACCATAGATATCTGTTTAAAAAATATATCCATCACTAATAGTGGATTCACTTTAATAATTAATATCATCATACAAATGAATAAGGAACTTTACTTACTGAGAAGGAATACCGGAATGGCCATCCTTCAACGTTGAGTATCCTATACTTCTTCACCTGGGTAAAGAGATCTGCCAGGCACCGATACCGGATGAAGCATCGCTGAAGGTGATGGATGCCTGTTTTAAATGGCGCAGAAGTGAGGATGGAATAGAATAGATAAGTGTAAAGGTATGATTTTGGATAATAAAAGTACCAAAAATAGATACAAATTGAGAACAATAGATAATAATTATCCCTATAAGAAAAATAATGCACCACTTATTCGGTTATGACAGCTATTTTTACATCAAACCAAGCGATGTCAACAAAAAGCATAATTGCGAATCTAAATAAATAAATAATCAGATTATGAGAAATGTATGTAAACTTCTTTTGTCTTTCATCTTACTTCTGCCATTTATTGTTAACGGGCAGGAAACTGAACAGCTCCCTGAGGGAACCCTACCAAATGAATTTAATATTGTAGGTGCTGAGTATCCACGTGTTGGAAAGGATGGGCATACCTATTTCAAAGTTTTTGCACCGGATGCAAAAAAAGTGGAGATCAGCTTCCGGGGTGAAATGGAAAAAGGAGATGACGGATCATGGACCCTTGTCTCCAGTGAGCCGGAAGTAGTAGGCTTCCACTACTATCAAGTGATTATTGATGGCGTAAGCGTTGCCGATCCGAACTGCAAGCCTGTTTTCGGTATGGGGAAATGGGTCAGCGGCATTGAAATACCGGAAGGTGATGGGGATTATTACAAGCCACAGGCGAACGTTCCCAAAGGAAGGGTGAGTGAAAGCTGGTACTATTCCGAAGTGCGCAAAGAATGGCGCCATTGTTTTGTATATACTCCGGCCTGCTATGACAAAGAGACGAAACGTAAGTTCCCTGTATTGTATCTGCAGCATGGTATGGGTGAGAACGAAACCAGCTGGGCAAACCAGGGGAGGATGAATTTCATCATGGACAACCTGATTGCATCCGGAGAAGCGAAACCGATGGTAGTGGTGATGGATAACGGAAACATTGAAAACTTCCGCACCCTGCCCGGAGAAAACCCCAACGAGGCAAGAGGCAGATTTGGCGCCGATTTCACTCCCATCCTACTGAACGAAATCATTCCACATATTGAATCCGGCTTCCGGGTACTGACAGACCGTGACAACAGGGCTATGGCTGGACTTTCATGGGGAGGTTTGCAGACATTCAACATCACCCTAGACAATTTAGACAAGTTCTCACATATCGGCGGCTTCAGTGGTGCAGGTATGATCAACACCGATCAGCTGGACCAGGCATACAATGGCGTTTTCAAAGATCCCGCTGCATTCAATGAGAAAGTGCATGTATTCTTCCTCGGCATAGGCTCAGAAGAAAGGCCAGAAAGGACCAAAGGTCTGAGCGACGGATTGAAAAAAGCCGGTATCAACAATATCTATTACGAATCACCGGGAACAGCACATGAGTTCCTTACCTGGCGCAGGTGCCTGAAAGAGTTTGTTCCCCTGCTGTTCAAACAGTAACTTCCAATCTGTCGGAAGATATTTTGATTAAAACTGAATATACATGAAGAAAGCAGCACTTTATATCTCTGCACTTCTTTTTTTCGTGGGATGTACACAAAAGAAAGAGCAGGCTACGTTTCAGAACAGTGGCAATCCGCTGATAACAGAGAAGTTCACTGCCGATCCCGCACCGCTTGTGCATGAGGGAACACTCTATCTTTACGTGGGTCATGATGAGTACTATGAAGGTCAGGACAGCGCATCCGGCGGTAAGGAGTTCAACATCACCGAATGGCTTTGTTACTCCACTCAGGACATGCAGACATGGACAGATCACGGCTCCGTTCTGAAACCAACCGATTTCGAGTGGGGTATCGGTGAAGCCTGGGCTTCGCAGGTGATTGAGCATCAGGGGAAGTTCTATTATTATACCACCCTGCAGGCAGGTGAGCCTTACAACAGCAAAGTGATTGGTGTAGCTGTCAGTGACACTCCTACCGGACCATTTACCGATGCAATCGGGAAGCCGCTGATAACCGACGATATGACCTCCAACGGCCCCAGGGGCTGGTGGAACGATATTGATCCTACCTTCATCCTGGATGAGGAGGGGCAGGCATGGCTCTGCTGGGGCAACGGCACCTGTTTCCTGGCACGGTTAAAATCCAACATGACTGAACTGGAAGGTGAGATTGAGACGATTGATCTGCCACTCTTTGTTGAAGGTCCCTGGCTGCACAAACGGGGTGACCTCTATTATCTGACCTATGCTTCCATGGGTGAGGGGCGTGAAGCCATCTCATACGCCATGGCTCCTTCCATGGAAGGGCCATGGACATCGCAGGGTGGGCTGACCGGCATGGCAGAGAACAGTTTCACCATCCATCCGGGGATTACAGAATTCAACGGGAGCTGGTATCTGTTCTACCACAATGCAGCCCTCACTCTTGACGGTCGTCCCGGTGCGATCGGACGACGTAGTGTCTGTGTGGAAGGACTGTACTACAACCCCGACGGCACGATGCAGTTTGTAGAACAGACAAAAGAAGGGGTTGCCGGGCAATAGCCGTACAGGAATCAACTTATTGTTAAATATAGGGAGATATGATCAGGGATTGTATCTCCCTGTTATTTTCAGTGTGTCACCCGACAGATCCACCTCCAGCAGCATCGGTTTACGGGGTCCTGGATTCTCTGCAAGCGGCTGATAATGTAATGAAAGCAATTCCTTCCCATCAAAGGTGGTGAAGAGCATACCGTGCCCTGCATTCTGATTTGCTAGCGGCCGCACCTGTTGTTTCCAGGGTCCTTCCAGTCGCCCCGACAGGGAATAAGCCACTCCCTGTGCATATTTTTGGTCGCTCCAGCTGGACCAGAGCATGCCCAGTCTTCCCGTTTCGGTTCTGAAAAAGAAGGGACCATCCGTAACATAACCGCTGAGCGGCATACCGAAGGTAAGCTCCCCGATCGACCGCATTTCTCTCGGCCATGGAGCATCAGAACCGGCGAACAGAGAGGTTGCGACTCCATTGGAGCGGGATAAATCGGCAGTGAGTGGGATATATTTGATCTGCCCATCCTCCAGCTGCATCCAGTCATGATTGAACACCAGGTATGGCACACCCTCCTCTTCGTACAGTGTTCCGTCGAGGGTGGACCACTCCTCGGGCAAATAAAGTGTCTCATTCATGGGCCGGTAAGGACCTTCCGCCCGCTCAGCAATAAGAATATGTACACCCCTGCGAATCACATCACAACGTTCCGGAACAGTATCGACAACGATGCTGGAATTGGTAAAGGTGGTGAAACAATAATATTTTCCCTTGTAGTGATGTAGTTCCGGTGCCCAGATCAATGGATCCGGCCCCATCCATGAGGTAGTGTCAATCTCAATATAACTGAAAGGACCTTCCCAGGTATGCAAATCGGGGCTTTTCCACAATGTACCTCCTGAACCGGTCATATAATAGGTGTGCGTTGCCTCATCTGCCAGGATGAAAGGGTCGGTCACGACCAGTGAATCAAATGGGATGATTTGCACTTCACCCCCACCCATTCCAGTAAGCAACGTGTAGCCAGATTCCTCTGTTCCTTCATGATGAAGGAATAGACAGCTGTTCAATCCTGAAAAGAAGAAGAGTAGCATCAGGATAAGTACAATCATCCCGGGACTCTGTCTCTTGTTCACACCTCTGTCATTGACTTGACAAGCATGTAAATCTTCTGTATCCATTACTCAATCGGATTACTTTTTTAGCTTTTACAAACTTAGAATGTTTTTCCTGAAGAGAAGAGACCAAACTCTCTTTTTTAGAGGATTAATTTGCATTTTTATTGCAAAAAACCAAAGTTAAGGATCAGTAAGCAACGATGCAAATTTTTGTGCCCATAAACGAAAAAAAAATCCACCTTGCAAACAGTGTACTTTTTTAAGTTTGCATCCGGATATTTTTCGATTCGATAACAATTGAATCTCTTTTTGTATAAATTGGATAAATGTGATACATTTGTCCGTCATTCCTAATGTTACCCACTAATGAGATACCGGATTATATTTATTTTCTCCCTGATGATTTATATGGTCTGTGTACTGCTGCTGCCAGCACAGAACAACCTTACCGGGTATAACTACTCCTATCTCACCATCGATGAAGGTCTATGTGACAATTTCATCCGTGCAATCCACAAGGATCAGCAGGGATTCATCTGGATCGGCACCTCCAATGGGCTGGATCGCTACGACGGTTATGAGCTGAAACACTATTCAGCCGGCACCGCCCATCCGAACCAATTCATTGAAAGCAACTACATTTACGACATTGCTGAGGATGCATCCCATCATCTTTGGGTGGCGTCCGATGCAGGAATCATGCGAATCGACCTGCAACAGGAAGTGATCTCATTTCTTAAGGATTATACAGGGGATAACAGTGATATTCTTGCTTCACCGGTTCAGACCATCTATGTGGATGAATTCCAAAACCTCTGGTTGGGTACAGGTGACTGCCTGGCCTATGTGGTCCTGAATCGGGAAAGGGATATTGAAGAGATCACAATCCTGAAAAAAGGTGTGGACATAAGGACCCTAGTCAGGCATGGCAACGAAATATGGGCTGGCGGGAAAAACCAACTGCTCCGCTATGGAAGTGCCACCCCGGGAAGATTCATGCAAATTCCTCTTTCTTCTGCATCAGATTTTTCAAGACTGACAGTCAACACACTCTTTTCTTTCGGTGATTACCTCTGGATTGGAACACAGGATGGATTGTACTGCATCAATACCCAAGGTGCATCTGTAAACCTTTACCAACATGATCCCGACGATCCGGGCAGCATCTCCTCCAATTATGTAACCGACATTGCAAAAAATGAGTCGGGAGATATTATCATCGCCACGCGGAATGGGGTAAATGTCTTTCAGCGTAATGAGCAATTTGTGGTTTACAACAAGCGATCGGATGGTTTCTCGTTAAATGACAACATCATCAACAAGCTACTCGTGGATGAAAACAACTGTATCTGGGCCGGGGCAGTTTTTGGTGGCATCAACCTCATGGCTCCCAGGCAGATTCATTTCACCCATTCATTACAGGGTGCTCCAAACGACAAACCATTTATTATCAGTTCTGTCCTTGAAGACAAGGAGGGGAATCTGCTGGCCGGGATCGTGGATGGCGGTCTTGCCATTCAACTGAAAGGTGAAGAGTCATTCACTTTTCACCGTCATCATACAGATGATCCCAACTCTCTGGCCCATAATAATATCTCTGACATTGTACAGGATTTCCGGGGTGATTACTGGATTGCAACCATCGGTGGGGGCATTGACAAGCTTTCTAAAGTCAACCTGTCCCGCCCCAGGTTTGAACATTTTACGACAGAAAACTCCGGCTTACTCACCAACGAGATCCAGGACCTTTGCCTCGACCCGGTCAGAAACGCCATCTGGATCTGCAGTAGCAGTCATATACAGGTTCTGAACTTTTCCACCGGCAATATAAACCAACTTCAGTATTACACTCGATCGCGTGAGGTGCCTGACCGTTTGGGTACCATCTTCGTTGACTCACAATCACGCTTGTGGGTTGGTGGAAACGGTATCTACATCATCGATCTGAAAGATTACAGAAACGGGTATGAATGTATCTATTTCAAACAGAAGCTGGATGACCCGGAGAGCAAGATTAAAGAGAAGATCACCTGTATCCTTGAGACCAAAGAGGGTGAGATCTATCTGGGCAGTATGGGCAACGGCATCTATCAACTGAATTCCGGCAGTTCGAACGGCAACTACACCTTCACCAATTATGCAGGTCGTTCCGGATTGTCTGACACAAACATATCAAATCTGATGGAAGATGAGAACGGAAATATCTGGATCAGTACATCAAAGGGCGTTTACCTCATGAACACCTTCACGAAAAGAGCCATCAAGTTTGATGAAAAAGAGGGACTGCAGGTGCAGCAGTTCTATAAAAGATCGGGATGCAAAACCGGCGACCTCCGGATGATACTGGGCACCACCAACGGCCTGGTTGCATTCAATCCCCTGGTACATCTACCCAAAAAGAAAGAAAGAGCGGTGACCCTGACCAGTCTCTATTGTGACGGCATGGAGATGATCCCTTTTCTCCACCCGAAAAACATCACATCCTCCATAACACAGGCTGAAGAGTTACATCTTTACCCACCGCACAACTCCTTTGAGCTCACCTTCAGCAGTCTCGACTTTACAGGACAGGAGAAGATCTATTATTTCCACCGTATCCTGGAACTGGACGAAAGAATTAATGTGGGACTTGCCAAGAGAAATGCGCGATATACCAACCTGAACGCCGGCAAATACACTTTTGAAGTATGGTGTACAAATCATGACAATGCATGGTCATCTGAACATACCTTTCTCACCATTGTTGTACACCCACCCTTTTATCAGACTGCCTGGTTTTATTCACTTATCGCCTTACTTTGTATCTCCATTTTCCTTTATATCCTCTACTGGTATAACCGGCGGCAAAAGAAGATCCAGCAACTGCTGAAAGAGAAGATAGAAGAACGTACTTCTGCACTGATTACAACCATTGCCGAGCTGGAGAAATCACAGTACGACATCATTAATAAAAATGAACAGTTGCAGATTCAGAACGAGGAGATCAAACAGCAGAAGAATGCAATCTATGAGATGTCTCAGCAAATGGAACAGCTGAACAAGGATAAGATCTCCTATTTCACTAACATAGCCCACGAGTTCAAGACACCGCTGACCCTCATCCTGGGACCTACGGGACAACTGATCAGACAAAAAGGATCCATTGAGGGAAAAGAGGGTCTGGAGATGATCAACAGGAATGCCCGCTATCTGCTTTCAATGGTGAATCAGTTGATCGATCTGCATAAGATCGACACCAAGAACCTGACCCTTCACACAGCTCCTTTCAATCTTACTGAGTTGCTTGATCAGACAGCCTCCGATTTTTCAAGTCTGATGCATCAACGGGATATTCATCTGGAGACAAGATACAGGTTGATCCATAATGATGTTGTATCAGACAGTGAGTACATCCATAAGATTCTTTTCAACCTGCTGTCGAATGCCGTCAAATACACTCCTGACAAGGGTAAGATCACCCTCCACGCCTGCCAGTTCAGCGACCCGGCCACCGACAGCCTTATGCAATACATTTCCGTCACAAACAGTGGTAGCAGGATTGAAAAAGAAGAGAGTGAACGGATTTTTGATCGCTTTTACCGTATACCGGAACAGAACCAGTACACACAACCGGGGCAGAGCAGCACCGGTATTGGGTTGCACATCGTGAAAGAGCTGATCACACAGCTCAGTGGTGACATTATTGTGAAATCCCTGAAGAAGAGCGGTGTCTCCTTCCGGTTTTCTTTCCCGGTAGCTTATTCTGATAAGCAGGTCACAGCACCTGTAAAAGGAACACAGATGCTACTCACAGCTGAAGATATCATCCCCCCGTTTATCCCTGTAGATCGGGATAAACCCAATCTGCTGCTGGTGGAAGACAATCCCGATATGCGCAGCTACATTAAAAAGTTATTAGCTGAAGTATTTAATGTGGCAGAGGCTAACAATGGTGAGTCAGGCTATGAAATTGCACGAAATATATTGCCTGATATTATTGTTTCAGACCTGATGATGCCAATATGTGACGGAGCCCGGTTATGCCGGATGATCCGTGAAAGTGTAGAACTGTGTCATATCCCTTTTCTGTTGCTCACCGCCAATTCAAGTGAACAGGCCTATATTGAAAGCTATGAAAAGGGGATTGACGGATACATCACCAAACCTTTCGAGGATTCCATTCTGATGGCACAAATCGATGCAATCATGAAAAACAGGAATCTGCGTCAGCAAAAGTTTTTGGAGGAAGAGATGAATCTCTCGGTACTGGATGTAGGACAGTCAGACCAACAGTTCATGAAAGAGGTGATGGATGTGATCGAAAAGAATTATACCGATTCTAATTTCGGCGTCAGGGAGCTGATTCAACAGTTGAATATGAGTTATACCATCATATACAAGAAGTTCGTCTCCATCACCGGTGTGCCTCCGGTACGTTTTCTCCTGCTTTACAGATTGAAGATCGCAAAAAAAATACTGGAAAAAAACAGAAACAACAATGTCATTGTTTCAGAGATTGCCTACAGGGTAGGTTTCAATGATCCCAAATATTTCACCCGCTGTTTTGTGAAACAATACAACATGACCCCCAGCTCCATCATAAGTCAGGAATCATAGGGGCAGTTTCAATTTTTGCTTTTAGCCAAAAGTATATCCGGGAGTAATCATACTCCCGGAGAAGGATTCAATTGAATCATTAACTATTCAAAACGTATCCAGTCAATTTCAACCTTCTCGCCCTTAGCGAGTGAGAGTTCCAAATCATGAATCCCTGTGGCAACATTCTGAAGTGGTATGACAACCCCCTGCCAGCTCTCTCCTGCCGGTACATTGATCTCGGCCAACAATCGCTTCTCGGAATCTACCGTTTGCAATCGCACTTTGCTGTCTGTAGCTGATGATATCCTCATGATCATCTCTTTCTGGTCTCCCTTGCCAAAATCCACACGATTGTAGCGGACCCATGCCCCCTCGTTTAAACCTACCTTCCATCCTTCAAAAGGGTTCGCCTCATTGAGAAAGGCTATTGACACACCCTTTTCACTGATGGCACTGTAGCGGTCAGGATGAATCGTTTCGATTGCTGCTGTTATGCCAACACCGCGAAGTGTGGGTGTCACTTCCTGTATTGTACCATCGGTATTGAAGAACAGGTAATCGATCCGTGCAGCACGGTTTTTGTCGAATGCGGGTGAGTAATCATTATGATGATAAAAGAGATACCACTGATCCTGATATTCCACGATGGAATGATGATTGGTCCAGCAACCTGTCGGTGACTCATCCATGATGACACCCTTGAATTCAAAAGGTCCCAGGGGGTTGTCACCCATGGCGTATGCCAATTTCTCTGTTTTATCTTCTACCCAGGGAAAGGTATAATAATAGATTCCATTTCTCTCAAACACAAAGGGCCCCTCTTTGAAGCCTTCCGGTAATCCTTCGATCTGCACCGGTTCACTATCCAGCTCCACCATGTTATCCTTCAACTTTGCCACCGACATACCCCGTCCGGACCAGTAGATATAGGCCTGGCCATCATGGTCTATCAGCACGCAGGGGTCAATGCCGCCAATACCTTCTATGGGATGCTCCTCAGGAATAAAAGGTCCGTACGGCTTATCAGAGACTGCTACTCCGACAGCAAAACCCCGTCGGTTTTCGCCTGTGGGAGCGGAGGGAAAATAGAAATAATATTTCCCGTCCCTGTATACGCAATCCGGTGCCCACATGGAGAAGGACTCAGGAGCTACCCAGGGTACGTTCTCCTGACTGACAATCACACCGTGATCATGCCAATGGGTCAGGTTTTCGGAGGAGAAGACATGATAGTCGGCCATACAGAACCACTCTTTCAGCCGCTCAACAGGACTAGGAATATCATGTGACGGATAAAGATAGATCTTACCCTCAAAGACCCTGGCTGTGGGATCTGCGGTAAACTGATCTCTGATGATGGGATTCTGGGCTGCTGCTGAAAAGGAAAAACAAATGAGCAACATCAGTAGTGTTCTTTTATTCGCATCTTTTTTATTCAAACCATTCATGTTTACATTCAATTAGAGGGTTATAATTATTCATATTTGTTTTATCTGTATAACAAAGATAAACATTCTTTTCATTCTCCGGGGGGACAAATCATTCCGATTAGTGGAGTGAGATTACACTATCAATTTATCTGTACCGCACTCATCACCAGAAACAAAGGAGCCATGTGGATTTTTTATATATTTATGGGGACATAATTCCCCTCAACGAAAAAATCCTCCAATATTAAAGATTAATTAACTTTTTACCCGGCTCAAACTGATAATATTGTGGAAATTTGTGAATACCTCAATCTATTATTGGAACTGACTGCTTTTGGACAGTTTGGTGACACCATCATTAATTCAATGATATCGCAGACAATTTTTATGTAAATCGATAATTCTTTATAGTTAATACTAATTATTTTCAATTTGTTAAATTTTAATTTATTTTAAATTCTATCTCTATGAAAAAAAGAGTACTGTTTTTATTCTTTGGTTTATGTCTAAGCATTGCCACATTTGCTCAGGTGCAGGTGAGAGGTAATGTCTCAGATAGTCAGGGTGAACCTATTCCGGGCGTTACTGTCCTGGTTAAAGGAACGCAACAAGGTGTGATTACCGATATTGATGGTAATTACAATATAACTGTTCCGGGATCGGAATCTGTGCTGGTATTTTCTTTTGTGGGTATGGATACCCAGGAAGTAGTTGTTGGCAATCGGACAA
>JADMKJ010000195.1 GCA_015478855.1 Proteiniphilum sp. | reverse complement strand
ATGCATCGGGTGATTTTGATTTGTCCACAATCAGGTTGAAGTGGGTGTCGTTGGGGATGCTTTTCATCTTTTCATAAATGATGGTCAGACCGTCCCACGCTCCCCTACCTTCACCCGAAACAGCCTCCAGGGCGAAGTATGCTGTGATCAATCCACCTCCTATCAGGAAGATAACCTGCAGTACGTCGGTCCACGCCACTGAAGCCAGACCTCCGTAGATAGAATAGATCCCGGCGATGATAAACAATATCAGAACGATTTGCATGCGGAATCCTTCCAGTCCCAGTATCTGTTCAATGGCTATTGAACCGAGCCATGCCACTGAGGTGAGATTTACAAATATATAAAGGAATAGCCAGAAAACTGAAAATGCCATTCCCACTCCATCATTGTAGCGTTCACGCAGGAACTGAGGAATGGTATAGATTTTTCTTTTTAACATCACAGGCAGTAAAAACTTGGCCACAATGATGAGTGTGACGGCTGCCATTATTTCATAAGCAGCCACACAGATACCAATCTTATACCCTGATCCTGACATCCCGATAAACTGTTCCGCCGAGATGTTTGCTGCTATCAATGAGGCACCTACAGCCCACCAGGTGAGTTTATTCCCCGCCAGAAAATAGTCGTTGGCTGTTTTATCCACTCCTTTCTTGTTTCTGGAAAGGAATAGACCCAGACTTATCAGGAGAACCATGTACACTCCGACTATGATGAAATCGATAGTCATAAATCCCGAATTACCCATTACTTTTAAAAATTATGTTTGTATTTAGACTTAATTGCTGACAATATGCTCTCGTATAGCGCTGTGCATGTACACAATATACTTTCATTAAATTTGTCAAAGATAGATAATTTTATCTAACAAACGAAAGAAAAAAACTTCATTTTATTTCATCTGATTGATGTCTGTTTTTAGTAGTTCTTTTTCAGACATTTAGTATTAGTCTTAAGGAAATTTAAACAGATAAATTATACGAACAGGTAAATATTGGGCTCCCCGGGTAGGGGAGCCACAGTTGGAATTCAAACAGGGATGATCACTTATATCCATGATCATGGACTGCACCTACCGCACGACCGGAAGGATCGGCATTTTTCCTGAATGCTTCGTCCCATTCAAGGGCCACCGGTGAGCTACAAGCCACAGAAGGTACAGAGGGTACGCATTGTGCGGCACAGTCAGAAGGAAAAAGCTCTGAAAAGATAGATCGGTACACATACTCCTCTTTAGTGAGCGGTGGGTTGATCGGAAAACGATGATGCACGTTCGCCATCTGTTCATCTGTTACCTTATGGCCGGCGATCTCTTTGAGGGTGTCTATCCAGTTGTAACCCACACCATCGGAGAACTGTTCCTTCTGACGCCAGGCTACCTCTGCCGGAAGGAAGTCAGCAAAAGCCTGTCGCAATATATGTTTCTCAATTTTCCCGTTTCCGGCCATCTTCGCTTTCGGATTGATCCGCATGGCCACATCCAGAAACTCTTTATCGAGGAAGGGCACGCGTCCCTCCACGCCCCACGATGCCAGTGATTTATTGGCACGGAGGCAGTCGTACTGATGCAGCTTGCTCAGTTTGCGTACTGTCTCCTTGTGAAACTCTTCTGCATTGGGTGCCTTGTGAAAGTAGAGATAGCCGCCGAAGATCTCATCAGCACCTTCACCTGAAAGCACCATCTTCACACCCATCGACTTGATATAGCGTGCAATCATGTACATGGGTGTGCTGGCACGGACGGTGGTCACATCGTAGGTCTCGATATGATAGATCACATCGCGTATGGCATCAAGTCCCTCCTGAATGGTATACTCTATTTCGTGATGGATAGAACCGATATGTGCAGCCACTGTTCTTGCCGCAGCCAGATCGGGTGAACCTTTCAGTCCGATGGCAAAAGAGTGCAGTTGCGGCCACCATGCATCCTCCCTGTTATCTGTCTCCACACGTTTTGCGGCAAATTTTTTGGCTATGGCCGAGATGATGGAGGAGTCCAGCCCTCCCGAAAGCAGTACTCCATAGGGGACATCACTCATCAGCTGACGTTGTACTGCCTCCTCCATTGCTTTCCTTAAGACATCCACATCGGAATCGTTATCTTTCACGTTCTCATACTCCATCCAGTCACGCAGATACCAGCGTGTAGCTTTCTCATCCGGACTGAAGTAGTAGTGTCCCGGCAGGAACTCTTCAATCCTATTACAATACCCTTCCAGTGCTTTCAGCTCGGATGCGACATAGTAGGCACCATCGCTGTCCCAGCCCTGGTACAGGGGGATGATACCGATAT
>JADMKJ010000194.1 GCA_015478855.1 Proteiniphilum sp. | reverse complement strand
CTCGCACACCTTAGGATTCTCTCCTCGACTACCTGTGTCGGTTTGCGGTACGGGCACCTCTCACCTCGATAGAGGCTTTTCTTGGCAGTGTGAAATCAGGAACTTCGTCCATACGGACTCGTCATCACAGCTCAATGTTAAAGTATGCGGATTTGCCTACATACACACCTTACTGCTTGAACACGCGCAACCAACGGCGTGCTTACCCTATCCTACTGCGTCCCCCCATTTCTCAAACGGTGAGGAGGTGGTACAGAAATATCAATCTGTTGTCCATCGCCTACGCCTATCGGCCTCGGCTTAGGTCCCGACTAACCCTGGGAGGACGAGCCTTCCCCAGGAAACCTTAGTCATTCGGTGGACGGGATTCTCACCCGTCTTTCGCTACTCATACCGGCATTCTCACTTCTAAGCGCTCCACCAGTCCTTCCGGTCTGACTTCAACGCCCTTAGAACGCTCTCCTACCACGGACATCTACGATGTCCATCCACAGCTTCGGTAATCCGTTTAGCCCCGGTACATTTTCGGCGCAGTGTCACTCGACCAGTGAGCTATTACGCACTCTTTAAATGATGGCTGCTTCTAAGCCAACATCCTGGTTGTCTAAGCAACGCCACATCCTTTTCCACTTAACGGATATTTGGGGACCTTAGCTGGTGGTCTGGGCTGTTTCCCTCTTGACTACGGATCTTATCACTCGCAGTCTGACTCCCAAGTATAAATCACTGGCATTCGGAGTTTGTCTGAATTCGGTAACCCGGGATGGGCCCCTAGTCCAAACAGTGCTCTACCTCCAGGATTCTCTTCTTGAGGCTAGCCCTAAAGCTATTTCGGAGAGAACCAGCTATCTCCAGGTTCGATTGGAATTTCTCCGCTACCCACACCTCATCCCCGCACTTTTCAACGTGCGTGGGTTCGGGCCTCCAGTAAGTGTTACCTTACCTTCACCCTGGACATGGGTAGATCACCTGGTTTCGGGTCTACAACTGCATACTCTGTCGCCCTGTTCAGACTCGCTTTCGCTGCGGCTCCGCCTTCTCGGCTTAACCTTGCATGCAATCGTAACTCGCCGGTTCATTCTACAAAAGGCACGCCATCACCCATTAACGGGCTTTGACTACTTGTAGGCACACGGTTTCAGGATCTATTTCACTCCCCTTCCGGGGTGCTTTTCACCTTTCCCTCACGGTACTGGTTCACTATCGGTCACTAGGTAGTATTTAGCCTTGGGAGATGGTCCTCCCAGATTCCGACGGAATTTCACGTGTTCCGCCGTACTCAGGATACATTCAAGAGGGAATGAAGTTTCGACTACAGGGCTATTACCTGCTATGGCGGGTCTTTCCAAACCGCTTCGTCTATCTCATTCTTTTGTAACTCCGTATAGAATGTCCTACAACCCCAAAGAGCAAGCTCTTTGGTTTGGGCTATTCCCGTTTCGCTCGCCGCTACTCAGGGAATCGAATTTTCTTTCTCTTCCTGCAGGTACTTAGATGTTTCAGTTCCCTGCGTCTGTCCTCATCACGCTATGTATTCACGTGTAGATACTACGCGATTAAACGTAGTGGGTTCCCCCATTCGGAAATCCCCGGATCAAAGCTTACTTACAGCTCCCCGAGGCATATCGGTGTTAGTGCCGTCCTTCATCGACTCCTAGTGCCAAGGCATCCACCGTGCGCCCTTAATAACTTAACCGAAGTTAGTTACTGCTCACCCGAAGGTAAGACTTAAGAACTTACACGATCAATTTCTTGATCTATTGTTTTATTGCTTTCAATGTCGTTTTATCCAGTTTTCAAAGAACAAGTTTTGAAGTATTTCATCAAGAATGATGAACCTTCAAAACTGAACAGCAAAACGTTAATGTGAAATCATCCGAAGATGATTCCTTCCGAATATATCCTTAGAAAGGAGGTGATCCAGCCGCACCTTCCGATACGGCTACCTTGTTACGACTTCACCCCAATCATCTGTCCCACCTTCGGCGGCTGGCTCCACAAGGGTTACCTCACCGACTTCGGGTGTTACAAACTCTCGTGGTGTGACGGGCGGTGTGTACAAGGCCCGGGAACGTATTCACCGTGGCATGCTGATCCACGATTACTAGCGATTCCGGCTTCATGTAGGCGAGTTGCAGCCTGCAATCCGAACTGAGAATGGCTTTAAGAGATTAGCTTAACCTCGCGGTTTTGCGACTCGTTGTACCGTCCATTGTAGCACGTGTGTAGCCCAGGTCATAAGGGGCATGATGATTTGACGTCATCCCCACCTTCCTCCGGTTTATCACCGGCAGTCTC
>JADMKJ010000193.1:5416-11394 GCA_015478855.1 Proteiniphilum sp. | reverse complement strand
ACATACGCCATGGTAGAAATTAAATAATCATATGAAAAGAATATTGCTCTTAATTGATTATTCGAGTGAATTTAGCCGGCGAATTCTAAAAGGACTGATCCAGTACTCCAAGGATCACGGGCCATGGATCTTTTATCGTTTACCTTCGTACTACAAGACTCTCTACGGTAAGGAAGGAATCATTCAATGGGCAAAGGAGTGGAAGGCTGATGCGATATTGGCCAGATGGGACCATGAAGGAACCAACCTGCTTGAAAGTTTGAGAATTCCCATCGTTCTTCAGAATTACAAGGAACGAAGTCCCTATTTTTCCAACCTGACGGGTGATTATTTCGGCACCGGTGAGATGGCAGGCAAATTCTTTATCAAACGGCGATACAGAAATTTCGCCTTCTACGGTAACAAGGATGTCGTATGGTCTTGTGAGCGGGCAGAAGGGTTTCGTAAACAGGTGGAAAAGATGGGAGGGACCTACGCTTACTTTGAAAGTGAAAACCTCAATGGTGAACAATGGAACACCGGACATGCGCAGCTGGATGAATGGCTTTTTTCTCTGCCTAAACCGGTGGGATTGTTTGCCTGTGATGATAGTTTCGCCTTGCAGGTTTCTGAGATATGCAAGATCAACAATATTCGTATTCCGCAGGATATATCACTCCTGGGGGTTGACAACGATGAACTGATCTGTAACCTGTCGGATCCTCCTATCTCCTCCATCGTGTTGGATGTGGAAAAAGGAGGATATGAAGTGGGACGGGTAATTGATCAATTACTCAGCGGCCAGCGACAGGAACCGTCAAATATCGTGATTCGGCCCAACCGTTTTGAACTGCGCAAGTCCACCGAAAGATACAATATCGCGAACGAGTACATCTCAAAAATCGTACATTATATCGAGGAGAATTATACCGAAGAAATCAGTATTGACGAAATGACCCGTTTGGTTCCCCTGTCGCGTCGGAATTTTGAGATTAAGTTCAAGGAGGAGATGGGAACCTCCATCTATCAATTTATCCTGAACTGCAGGATTGAATATTTTGCCAATTTATTACTGACGACTGATCTTCCTTTGTTTGAACTGGCATTACAGTCCGGTTTCAACGACAGTAAGAATATCTCCCGGATATTTAAGAAGATCAAGGGACTTACCCCCATCGAATATCGCAGTAAATTCAGGGATGTGGACATAACCAACGTTTTTTGAAGAGAGCTATTCGTTTTTAAAGCATTTCCTGAAGATAAAAAAAATAATTTTGTGTTTCAATTCATTGAAGCATCACCTTTTTATTGTTAATAATTACTGTAAACATGAGCACTATACCTCAAATGAATCAAGTCCGGGACAAAAGCATCACGATCAAGTCGATGATTATCCTGGCAGTTCTTTTTTTTATTTTCGGATTGGTTTCGTGGGTTAATACGATATTAATTCCCTATTTCCAGTTGACCCTTCAATTATCCAATTTCCAGTCTTACCTGGTTACCTTTGCCTTCTATATTGCTTATCTGTTAATGGCGATACCCTCTTCCTTCCTGTTGAATAAGGTAGGTTACAAAAGAGGAATGATGTTCGGGTTATGGTGTATGGCAATAGGTGCAATCCTTTTTGTGCCGGCAGCTTACTGGCGTATCTATCAGCTATTCCTGCTGGGACTCTTTCTGTTGGGTGTTGGACTGGCCATCCTCCAATCGGCTGCCAACCCATATGTTACCATTGTCGGTCCCATTGAGAGTGCGGCAAAAAGAATGAGCATTGTCGGTACCGGTAATAAACTGGCCGGAGTCATTGCCAACCTGATTTTTGCTACCGTCGTCATCCGGGAATCCGACAAGGTGCTGATGCGGGAAATCGAAGCCGGGACCTATTCCGGAGAAGCGTTGGAAAATGCCCTGGATGTGTTGATCAGAGGAGTCATGACGCCTTACCTCGTTTTAGCCATTGCACTATTCATCCTCGGCATTATGATCCGCTATTCGGTATTACCCGAAATAGACCCCAAGGTGGTCAACAAGCGATCTGCCGAAGATGAGAACTCGCACAAGTCCATTTTTCAGTATCCCGGTTTAATCTTGGGTGTCGTCGCCATGTTCTTTCATATAGGTACCCAGATGATTGCATTGGGAACGAGTATCCAGTACGCAGGAACGATGGGCGAGAGCCTCGCAGGCCCGGCTAAAAACATACCTTCCTATACCATGTTCCTGACATTTATCGGCTATTTCCTGGGAATTGCGCTTATACCCAAATACCTGAAGCAACGAAATGCTCTTCTGATCTGTAGTACCATTAACTTAATTTTTTCGGTACTGATTATCACCACCACCGGGACTGTCAATTTTCTTGGGATGACCACCGATATCTCCATCTGGTATCTGGTGATGATGGGTCTCCCGAATGCGTTGCTATATGCCGGTATATGGCCACTGGCGATCAACGGATTGGGTAAATACACCAATCTGGGCTCAGCATTCCTCGTCATGGCGCTCAGTGGTAGTGCCATCATGCCAATCGTTTATAACTCCTTCGTTGAGGTGAATGCACACCTATCCACTTTTGAAGCAATGAAAACGGCCTATTGGATCCTGATTCCCTGTTTTGCCTACATTGTCTGGTATGCTGTTCAGGGACACAGGATTAAATCCTGGAAACCGGGCAGAATAAAAGCAGAGGCAGCCCTTACCGAAAAATCCATTTCTTAAAAATTAGCTTGAATATGAAAAATAGAATAATCATCAAGAACGGGAGAGTAATTTTTCCGGATAAAATAGAGGAAAATCTGTCGGTTGTATGTGAAAATGGGAAGATAACAGATATCCTGCATTATGAAGATATTGACATCGATGAAAATGACACTGTCATCGATGCAGATAATAAATACATCGCTCCCGGGTTTATCGATATCCATACCCACGGCGGAGGAGGCCATGATTTCATGGACGGTACGGTAGAAGCCTACCTGGGGGCTGCTGAGACGCATGCCCGGTACGGGACAACGGCGTTGTTACCTACCACGCTGACCAGTACTTTCGACGAATTGTTAAAAACATTCTCCATCTACAAGGAGGCGGTCAGAAAAAACACCAAAGGAGCTAAATTTCTCGGACTGCATCTGGAAGGACCGTATTTTGCCTATAACCAGCGAGGGGCACAGGATCCCAAATATCTGAGGAATCCTGAGCCGGAGGAATACAATAAAATCTTGTCGGAATCGGATGATATTGTGCGGTGGAGCCTTGCTCCGGAACTGCCCGGCGCACTGGAATTCGGGAAGGTGCTTACCTCGAAAAATATCCTTACCTCCATCGCACACAGCGATGCGATCTATGAAGAGGTGTTGGATGCCTTTAACGCAGGGTTTACCCATGTGACCCATCTCTACTCGGCGATGTCTTCCGTGACCCGCAGGAATGCATTCCGCTATGCGGGTGTGCTGGAAGCTGCGTATCTGATCGATGATATGACGGTGGAGATTATTGCCGACGGGGTACATCTGCCCAAATCACTCCTGCAGTTTGTCTATAAATTCAAGGGCTCCGATAAAACGGCTTTGTGTACCGATTCCATGCGGGGAGCGGGCATGCCGGATGGTGAATCCATTTTGGGTAGTCTTGAGAAAGGACAAAAGGTGATCATCGAAGACGGTGTTGCCAAGCTCACCGACCGAACGGCTTTTGCAGGAAGTGTAGCTACCACTGACCGGCTGGTACGGACCATGGTAGAAGTAGCGGAAGTTCCTTTGCTGGAGGCTGTCAAAATGATGACGCTGACACCCGCACGCATCATGCGTATCGATCAACAGAAGGGCTCTGTCGAAATAGGCAAGGATGCCGATATCGTAATTTTTGATGATAATATACATGTTTCACACACAATCTTAGAAGGAAATGTCATATTCAGAAACGAAAAGCAGTAAAGTGATCTCTTTTAAGAAAGAGAATTTGGAGGTAAAGATTTTCACTTCCCGTGAAGAGATGGGCGAATATGCAGCATATGATGTGTCTGCAAAGATAAATGAGCTTCTGGAGAAAAAAGCGGTAATCAATATGATCTTTGCCGCTGCGCCTTCACAGAGTGATTTTTTAAAAGTACTTATCAGTGATCCTTCGATTGCATGGAATCGTATCAACGCGTTCCATATGGATGAATACATCGGACTCGACAAAGATGCACCGCAAGGATTCGGTAATTTGTTGAAGAGAGAGATCTTTGGCCTGGTACCATTCAGAACCGTCAATTATATCAACGGATCGGCTGCCGATCCCGAAAAGGAATGTGTGCGTTATGCGGCATTATTGAATGATAACCCGGTTGACATCGTTTGCCTGGGTATAGGCGAAAACGGACATATTGCTTTCAATGACCCCCCGGTAGCCGATTTTAACGACCCAAAGATGGTGAAGGTGGTAGATCTGGAACAGATCTGCAGACAGCAACAGGTGAATGACAACTGTTTCACGGCCATCGAACTGGTTCCGGAGAAAGCCTTCTCCCTCACCATCCCGGCCCTGATGAGGGCATCTTATATGTTCTGTATCGTGCCTACTCTCTTCAAGGCAGAAGCGGTACGCAAAACGTTGAACGACCCGGTGTCGGAAAAATGTCCGGCAACCATCCTAAGAACAAAAGAGGATGCGCTTTTGTATTTGGATACTGACAGTGCATCATTATTATAAACACAATTGAAAAACAATAATTTTTTATCATATGAAAACAAAAAAAATTAGAATTGTGCTTTTGTCTCTTTTTCTTGCTGCCGGATCTTTCCTCTCAGCACAGGAGACTGTAAAAATCGGTATTATAGGTCTGGACACCTCTCATTCCATCGCTTTCACCAAATTTCTCAACGGGGAAGGTCAGAAGGAGAAATACAAAAAGTATCAGATTGTTGCGGCATATCCCCATGGGTCGAGAACGATCAAGTCAAGTTATGACCGTATACCCGGATACATCGAGCAGGTTGAAGCTTTAGGTGTTGAAGTGGTTTCTTCGATTGAAGAGCTCCTCAAGATGGTTGATTGTGTGATGCTGGAGACCAACGATGGAAATATGCATCTCGAACAGGCAAACGAAGTGTTCAAATCGGGCAAACGAATGTTTATCGACAAGCCGTTGGGTGCATCTCTCGCACAATCGCTGGCTATTTTTGAACTTTCAAAGAAGTATAACATGCCTGTTTTCTCCGCTTCATCGCTTCGTTTTGTTGAACAGACACTAAAGCTCAGAAACGGAGCGTTCGGAAAGGTGTGGGGTGTGGATTGTTATTCACCACACAAACCGGAACCCACACATCCCGATTTCGGATGGTACGGCATCCACGGTGTTGAGATGCTATTTACGGTGATGGGTACAGGATGTGTTTCTGTGAACCGCATGGCTGCCGACAGCACTGATGTGGTGGTAGGTAAATGGGATGATGGCCGAATAGGTACTTTCAGAGCCATACAGCAGGGTCGCTCGATATATGGAGGTACCGCTATTACCGAAAAAGGTGCGGTGCCAGTAGGCTCCTATGAAGGGTATGGCGGTCTGCTCGATGAGATATTGAACTTCTTCGATACAGGGATCTCACCCATCCCTGATAATGAAACCATCGAGATTTTCACCTTTATGGAAGCATCCAATCAGAGCATGAAAAAGGGAGGAAAGATCATCTCAATGGAAGAGACCTACAAAAAAGGGATGAAAGATGCGAAGAAGCTGATTAAGAAGCTGAAATAACCTGTGAGCGTAATGAGATATTATCTGTTCATCCTCGGATCTTTGTTGATGCTTTCGTGTAACACCCCGCATACTAGGGATAAAGGAGAGGTTACACCCACTTTTACCGGACAAGAAGGAGAGGTGAGGCTGATCGTGCTGGATCCCGGGCATTTCCATGCCAGCCTCCTGCAGAAGAGCTCACTCCCCTTGCTGAACGATTCTGTTTACGTCTATGCTCCCGACAGCATAGGCATCCGGCAGTATCTTGCAGCCATTG
>JADMKJ010000193.1:0-5316 GCA_015478855.1 Proteiniphilum sp. | reverse complement strand
GTTTACGTCTATGCTCCCGACAGCATAGGCATCCGGCAGTATCTTGCAGCCATTGATGGCTACAACCACAGAGAGGCTGATCCAACATCCTGGGTGGAGAGCATCTATGCGGGGAGCAACTTTATGGAACAGATGATCAGTGAGAAAAGAGGGAATGTCGTTCTTTTGGCCGGTAACAACAGGGATAAAACACAGAAAATAAGTACTGCCGTAGAGGCCGGAATACATGTTCTCTCCGATAAACCGATGGCAATCAACAGCGATAATTTCCAATTGCTTGCATCAGCCTATGCTGCCTCGAAAGAGAGCGGTGTCATGCTCTACGATATGATGACCGAGCGTTATGATCTGTTGAACATTATTGCGAGATATTTGATCAATGACGAGCCTCTTTTCGGAACCTTGCAGCAAGGTACGGAGGAGGATCCGGCAATATCGATGGAGAGCGTGCATCATTTCTATAAAGAGGTTTCCGGAGCACCACTCATTCGCCCTGCATGGTACTACGATGTGGAGCAGCAAGGGGAGGGAATTGCCGACGTGACCACCCATCTGATCGATCTTATCTTCTGGAGTTGTTTTCCCGAGACGGCGATTGATTACAAAGAGGATATTCAACTGATCTCAGCCAGCCACTGGCCCACTTCATTATCGCTGAGCGATTTTGCCAGATCCACAAAGTTGGATACTTTCCCCGATTACCTGCAGAAATATATGGTTCGGGATATGTTGCATGTTTATGCTAACGGCATCATTCATTACCGGGTCAACGATATACATACCCGATTGAAAGTGTTATGGAACTTTCAGGCTCCCGAAGGGGGAGGAGATACTTTCACCTCCACCATCAAAGGAACAAATGCATCTCTTTCCATTATTCAAAACAGGGAGCAACATTTTGTGAAACAGCTCTACCTTCAAAAAGGGGAGAAGGCAGACAAGGCGATTTTTCTGCAAAATCTGACCGGAAGAATTAAATTATTACAGGATGAATATCCATTTATCTCTTTCAGAGAGACTACTGAAGGGGTATTCCTGATTGATATACCTACCGAAATGAGAGAAGATCACGAAGCCCATTTCAAATATGTGGCACAGCGTTTTTTTGATTTTTTAAAGGAAGGCAGAATGCCGGAATGGGAAATTTCCAATACTTTAGCAAAATATTATATCACAACAAAAGCTGTGGAGATTGCAAAAGAGCGTGCTGAATGATTTCCGGTAGTTCCTGTTATTTCGATGAACATTCAATGTTTCACGGTTCTCTGATGAATATCATGGGAACGCGCTTTGATATGCTCCTCATCGGAAAGAACAGAGATGATGCCGGGCAGTTGTGGCATAGTATTGAAGAAGAACTGAAGCGTCTTCACCTGATGATGAATCGTTTTGATCCCGACAGCGAGATATCCCGTATTAATCAGTATGCCATACAGCACTTTGTGCCGGTGAGCGAAGAACTATGGGCTATCCTTCAGGATTGCCGATTGTACCATCAAAAAACATTCGGTCTTTTCGATATCACACTGAAAGATTTAAATAAGGTCAGTTTTAATCAGGAGTACCGCTCTCTGAGATTTCAGCAGTGCGATCTCTCTTTCGACCTGGGAGGATATGCCAAGGGTTACGCAATGAAGCGGCTGGTCAATCTGCTGAAAGAACATAAGGTGGAGAATTGTTTTGTGGACTTTGGAAACAGTGCTATCTTTGCACTTGGTAATCACCCTTACGGTGATTCCTGGAAAGTGAGCATTGGCAATCCTTATCAAGACGGAACTGTTTTAAGTGAATTCAGCTTGAAAAACAGGGCTCTGTCCACCTCCGGCAACAGTCCCTCCTACACAGGACATATCGTCGATCCGTTCAGTGGAATATTCAACATCAGACGCATGTCGGTATGTGTGGAAAGCCACGACTCTCTCGATGCGGAGGTGCTTACCACTACACTTATGGTGGCAGAAAAATCGCAAAAGAAAGAGATATTGGATCAGTTTGAAGATATACATTTGAAGGAATTTTATTTATAAAAGAGATGTCAGAGAAGCAGGTGAAAAAGATAGATGTAGGTTTACGTCAGTTTATTAAGGATATGGGCTATATCACGGGAGGGGCGGCACTACTGGGTACAATGCCCTGGCTCCAATCCTTTACCCCTGATAAGCTCAATGAACTAAAAAGAGAAAAAGCCCGTATTGCCCTTATCGGCACGGGTTCCCGGGGTCAGTACCACATTCACAGTCTTCTTTCAATGGAGCACATAAAGATTGTCGCACTCTGCGATATCTATCCTCCAAACCTGGAAATAGCTGCTACACTCTGTCCGCAGGCAAAGAAATATACCGATTACAGAAAAATGCTGGAGTCCCCGGATATTGATGGTGTGGTGATTGCCACTCCGCTCAACTGGCATGCACCAATGGTGCTCGACGCACTCTCTGCAGGCAAACATGTCTTTTGCGAAAAGTCGATGGCGCTCACCATGGAGCAATGTAAGGCAATCTACGACACCTATCAGGCAACAGATAGGGTGCTATATTTCTGTATGCAGCGGATGTTCGATGAGAAGTATATTAAGGGCATGCAGATGATTCACACCGGAATGATCGGTGATGTGGTGGGTGCCCGTTGTCATTGGTTCAGGAACCATGACTGGCGTCGTCCGGTGCCATCACCGGAACTGGAGAAGCAGATCAACTGGCGACTCTACCGTGAGTCATCAGGGGGACTGATGACAGAGCTTGCATCGCACCAGCTGGAGGTGTGTAACTGGGCTACAAAACGCATCCCGCAATCTGTTGTAGGGATGGGAGATATTGTTTACTGGAAGGATGGACGTGAGGTATATGACAGTGTGAGTCTGACCTATCGTTACAATAGTGGTGTCAAGATAACCTATGAGTCGTTGATATCGAACAAGTTCGACGGGATGGAAGATCAGATCCTGGGAAACAAGGGAACGATGAATCTCGCTACGGGGAAGTATTTTTTAGAGAATGACAATACTACCGGGAATAGCGGTATAGAACAGCTGCTGAACCAGATCGGGAACAAAGTATTTGCCGCCGTGCCTGCTGCCGGATCCAGCTGGCGACCTGAAACGAAAAAAGAGTATAAGCCTCACTATATCATCGAAGGTGACTATCATATTAACGATGGTCTCTCCATGATTGGAGCTGTGAAGGATGGATCGGATGAGATTCTTTCCTCATTCTGTCAGGCATGCATCACCGGAGATAAAGGGAAAGATATTGTTGAAGAGGCGTATAGTGCCACCATGCTCTGTCTGCTTGGAAATCAGTCGATGGATGAGCAACGTGTGATAGCATTTCCCGAAGAATATAAAATTCCTTATATGCATTTTTAATTATGAAGGAGATAGTCATTACTGCGAAAAGAATCCATAAAGAACTGTTCTTGTTGTTGGCTTGTTTCATCTTTGCCTTTCTGCTGAATGTTGTTGCCGTTATCATCTACAGTACGCCAGTGATTGAGATATTCACTCAGATTGGATATGTTGTTGCCATTACCCTTGTATTGTATTTTTTCATAACCCTTATCCGCGTCATTTTATACTTTGTAAAACGCCTCTTCAGGAGAGCGTAAGAAGATAGTTACCTCCTAAGCAAGACGGTAATATTGCCATTGGAGGGTAGTTAACCGGGCGCATGTAATAGTACCTGCAAATTACCGGATGCCAATATGATGTATATCGATATTCGACGCTTTTTGAGGATAATAAGGCGTGAATTAGGTCTTTGAAATGATTCATGGTCTCTATTTTTACTGCACTATTATTAAAAGAAGAATAATCCCGGGTGACTATTGTCCAGGTTGTTTTTTCGATTTCTTTAGTTGATTTCATTGTTTGTTGGATATCAAGTTGCCTGATTCCGGGATATTAACCGGTCAATAATAGAGAGATACACGAGAAGAATACCAAGAACATCTTATCCTAACACTTTTTCGATTATGAATTATTATAGTTGGCTCACGTTCTTTTCACTATTGGCGTGCATGTTGAGTCCGGCAAATGTAAGTGCTCAGAAAGCGACCACCGATGCCGGGAAGACCCAACAGGAGATTGAGGGAGGAATATGGACCCCTCAGCCAAAGGAGGTCACACCGGGGAAAGTGGGGTGTAACAATCCAATACCAGCTCCCTCTGATGCTGATATATTGTTTGACGGGAGTGATTTGTCCAAATGGGAAAGCGTGAATGGCGGAGAAGCCAGATGGCCGGTGGTCGATGGTGTGTTCACTGCTGACAAAAGAATGGGGAATATTCGTACCAGAAAGAACTATCGGGATTTTCAATTGCATATTGAGTGGAGGATTCCTGTTGATGTGCAGGACGGGACTCATAGTCAGCATCGTGGTAATAGTGGTGTTTTTCTGCAGGGGAAATATGAAATCCAGATATTGGATAGTTACCGGCATGCTACCTACATTGACGGGCAGGCGGGAAGTATCTACAAGCAGTCACCTCCTCTGGTCAATGCCATGAATCCGCCCGGTGAGTGGAATACCTACGATGTCATTTATAAAGCACCAACTTTTACCGATGATGGGGAGTTTATTACCTATCCCATTGTTACCGTGTTTCATAATGGGGTATTGATACAGAATCACTTCGTTATAAAGGGAAATTCGGCGCATGGAGACGGGCCAATTATCCTGCAGGCGCATCGTGACAAAACAACGACCGATGTCAGTTTCAGAAATATCTGGATTAGAGCGTTGTGATGATTTTTGTTATGCTCGGCTCCAATAGCAGAATGTAACGGAATGAGATATACAATTCGTTTTTTTAATATTAACCATCATAATAGGTGAAATCATGATCAACAGGAGAAACTTTATCAAATCATCCTCTGCGCTGGCTGCAGGATTTACACTGCCGATGTTTGTCAGAGCATCAGCCGGTAAGGTGTCGGCGAACGACACCATCAATGTAGCATTGATTGGTTGTAGAAGGGGTTGGAGCGTTTTGTCGAAATTTTTAACTCACAAGAATGTTCGTTGTCTTGCCCTGTGCGATGTCAAACAGGATCTGCGAGAAAAGCTTGCGGTAAATTTGACTTCAACATATGGCATAAAGCCCGATCTGTACAATGACTATCGCCGGGTACTGGAGCGCAAGGATATTGATATCGTGATTATCGGGACACCCGATCACTGGCACTGTCTCCAGTTTCACGATTCCTGTTTAGCGGGTAAAGATATCTATGTCGAGAAACCAATAGCCAACAGCTTTGCCGAATGTGATGCCATGGTCGATGCGGTGAAGAAAAATAAAGATATCATCGTTCAGGTTGG
>JADMKJ010000192.1 GCA_015478855.1 Proteiniphilum sp. | reverse complement strand
CACAGCGATCAGGATAATATGGCGCTCAGCAATGCCAACGAATATGTGCAGGGACTCTATGGTGCACAATACCCGGTGATGGCGTCGGCGCTGCTTTTGCCTCCAACCATCAAGGCTTATGATGAATCGACCTGGGTGCTGGATGACAAAATTTCATCTGCATCACAATACAACTACGACTCTCACGGGTTTGGTACATACTATGACGATGTACATGGCGACCTGCGTGTAACCAACGTGCTGCTCACCAACAGCCTGCTGGAGAGAAACGCTGTTGTTGACCGTATTGTTGCTTCCGGATCGGTAACGGTCGACCTTTTTGACATGGTTGGCAGGAAAAATGAGAATCACAAGCTTGATTACAAGCTGAACCTCTCCTACAGCAAGACCTTCGCCAAGGACTTCACCTTCGTACCCGCATTTATTCAGAGTACCACCAACTACCTCGCAAAGAGCAATGAGACACTGTCGCAGGGCTATCGCAACTATAGTGATGCGCTGGCTGAGAACCTGCTGACCTACGATGGTAAATTTGGGCTCAGCCACTTCAATGTGTTTGTGGGTCAAACTTTCCAGCGTGAAATTTATCACACGCTCACAGGTAAAGGTGTTAACCTGCCCGAACCATACTATCTGCAGGTAAACAATGCTGAGGAAACATCAGCAACAAGTTTCGAGAGTGAGCACGTGCTGGCTTCTTACATCGGACGTATCAATTACAATTACGATGAGAAATACCTTCTTTCGGCAACGGTACGTCGCGATGGTTCAAGCCGTCTCTCTTCACTGGACCGCTGGGGTTGGTTCCCGTCGGTATCGGCAGGATGGCGTATCGAACGTGAGAATTTCTTCGCAGTAGATCCATCGACTATCAACCTTTTCAAGCTTCGTGGCAGCTATGGTGAACTTGGGAATGAGAACATCGGTGAATACCAGTACATGGATGTGATGGCAAGAGGTGACTATACCTATAGCTTCGGAAATAACAAGATTACCGGATCATCCATCTCGAACTATGTAAACACTGCCATCCGTTGGGAGAAGAAGAAAATGCTCGATATTGGTCTCGACCTGGGTATGTTCAACAATCAGCTGGAGTTTACTGTCGACTGGTACAAGTCAACTTCTGAAGATCTGCTCTATAGTGTGGCAGTACCTGCCAACGCGGGAGCAACAAACGAAACGGTAACAATGAATGCTGCGACGATGGAAAACTCAGGCCTTGAGTTCCTGGTTACCTATCGCAACCACCGCAATGCGCTGAAGTATGATATTTCCGCCAACTTCTCCACCTTAAACAACAAGGTGACAAAACTGGGTGTTTCAGGCGAACCGCGTACTGATGGTTATAGCCGCACCGAGGTAGGTCGTGAGGTGGGTTCATTCTACGGTTACGTCTACGAAGGTATCTTCCAGTCACAGACCGAGATCGATAGCCGTGTCAACTCCGAAGGCATGTACATCAACCAACCCGGAGCACAACCGGGTGATGTGGCCTATGCAGACCTTAACGGCGACGGTGAAATTACCAACGAGGACCAGACATTCCTGGGCAGCGGTATACCAAAGGTGCACTTCGGGTTGAATGCTCGTGTTGAATGGAAAGGTTTTGATCTCAGTCTGTCGACCTATGGTGCTGCAGGTTTCAAAGTGGTTGATTTTGTAGACCTCACATTGCATAGCTCCTATGGTACGCTTAACAAGAGCGTTGATCTGCTGAATGCCTGGACACCGGAGAACACCAATACCAGTGTACCTCGTGTAGCCTACAAGTCTTCAGGTTCAATCACCAACGATATGTTCAGTGAGCGTTTTCTGCAGGATGCATCCTATCTGAAGATTGCCAACATCACTCTGGGATATAACTTCTCTGACAGATGGTTTGGTGGTTATCTGAACAATGTGCGTCTGTATGCATCAGCACAAAATCTGGGCACACTGACCAAATACAAGGGTTACAATGTGGATTTTGCCGGTGGTACATTTACACCCGGTTACAATTACTCTTCGTTCCCGACGCCAAAGACACTGATGTTTGGTGTGAACTTTTCATTCTAAGACTATAATCATAAAAAGCTATCAATATGAAACGAGCAGGATGATCATTGTCACACCAACAGATGATTAAAGCAAGTTCAGTAAGATATCTTTAAAAATAAATATATTTATCATATGAAAAATTTAAATATCATCCTTATAATGTTGGCGCTTATCGGAGGCTTCACAGCCTGCAATGACGCACTCAATGTTGTAAACCCGAACAATCAGACAACCTACGATTTCGGCGAATCAGAGGCTGAACTTC
>JADMKJ010000191.1 GCA_015478855.1 Proteiniphilum sp. | reverse complement strand
TGGTCTCTCTGGTAAGAATATCAAGTCTGACATAGTTCTGGACTTTTACCGGTTTTCTGTAAATTAAATAGGTTATCAGTGTTTTCATTGCCAGAAAACCCTGATGTTCGGGCTCCTGCCCTATCAGGAAATCGACGAATCCGTTCCTGAGACCCCACACATTGGGAGTGGTCAAGTCTACACAGACAAGACGGATATCCCTGATGCCTTTTCTGTAAAAATAATCGGCAAGAATTCCTCCTCTCGAGTTAAGGACGACCACACCACCTATCGTATGACCTTCCGAGAAGAACTGATCCAGCTGTGCATCATATCTGACAGGATCCATTGCTGTGAATGGTATCTTGTGGACCATGTTGACAATATTCTTCTGAGCAAGATAATCAGTAAACCCACTCTTTCTCAGAATGCTGGTGTTGGCACTTTCATCTCCGACGCGCACTGCCTGCAACATGCCTATATCGCTTCCTTCAGGGATAATGGAGGTGATCAACTTGGCAATCAGATAACCGCATATATAGTGATCGGAAGTAAAAAAAGCCAAAGGAGATGTATTTTCAACAGTAGAGTCAACGAAGACATAGGGTATCTCCTTCTCATCGAGACGTTTGGAGAGGCGTGCCGTCTCCTCCTTAAAGGTGGTGCCAATAATTACCGCATCAGAATCCATGCCGGCAATCTCATCATACACATCCCGGCAGGAGTAGATATCATACTGATTGTAGGTCATGATGACACACTCGATTCGGATATTTTCAAACTCCTCCAGTGCATGCTCGATACCCAGATGGATGCTTTCCCAATACTCGCCTGCCATTAAACCGGGAGTTGTGATAACCACCTTGTACTTCCGTTTCAACGATAAACCGGTGATATGGATATTAGGCTTGTAATTAACTTTCTGAAGGATATGCTCTACGGCAATACGGGCAGGTTCCGATACGTTCCCCCTGCCATGGAGAATACGATCGACGGTGCCGGGTGAGACCCCTGCCATCTCTGCAATATCTTTTATGCGTATCTTTCTTTGCATTTCCGTTCTGTGTACCGTTAAAAAATCAATACAGATAATTGTCAGAATGAGCAATTCACTATTCTGATCTCCCTATCATAAGTTATGACATATAGATGAACTGACTGTAATAGTCGATCGTCTCCCGCGTCAATATATCAAGCTGTACATGGTTGTGTACCTTCACCGGCTTTTTATAGACCAGATACTCAATCAATGTTTTCATCGCCAGAAATCCCTGATGCTCCGGTTCCTGCCCGATCAGAAAATCGATAAAACCATCCCTGAGTCCGTTCACATTTGAGGCAGTCAGATCTACCCCTATCAATCGAATATTAGTGATACTGTTTTTCGCAAAATAATCTGCTAGCACGCCCCCTCTGGAATTAAAAAAAACCATCCCTCCGATATTATGTTGTTTATCAAAAAAATCTGCCATCCATGCATCATTTTTCTCCGGTTCCATCGCGGTATAGGGAATCTTCAGGACAGTATTTTTAATGTTATGTTCAACAAGATAGTCATTAAAACCTTTTTTCCTTAGCGTACTGGTATTGGCCCTTTCAATTCCTACCCTCACCGCTTCGGACATCCCAATATCAGAACCTTTAGGTATAATAGAGGTGATTAGCCTGGCCATCAGATAACCGCACCTGTAGTGATCCGAAGTGAAAAATGCCAGGGGTGAACTGTTCTCCATGGTGGAGTCAACAAAGATATAAGGAATCCCTTTATCTTCAAGTTGATTTGTGAGCCACTTCGTCTCCTCCTTAAAGGTAAGTCCGATGATCACGCCATCAGCATCAATGGAGGCAATCTTGTTATACACTTCACGACAGGAATTGATATCAAACTCATTATAGGTATGTACAAGTAACTTAACACGAATATTCTCATACTCTTCCAGTGCATGTTGAATGCCGGAATGGATACTCTCCCAATACTCACCCTGCGTCACCGTGGGGGTGGTGATCACAACCTTGTATTTCCTTTTCAGCGATAATCCTGTAATATGAATATTGGGCTTGTAATTTACCTTTTTAAGTACTTCCTCAACGGCGGTACGTGCAGACTCAGACACGTTCCCCCTGTTGTGCAGAATGCGATCAACAGTCCCGGGTGAAACACCGGCCATTTCCGCTATATCTTTAATGCGAATTTTACGTTGCATCCAGCGCTAATTATGATAATTCTTAATTCTGATCCTATAGGTCAATTTGAAAGCATGTGTATTCATTATGACAAAGTAACGAACTTTTTTTATATTTCCATATAAATTGATTCATTCGAAAGT
>JADMKJ010000190.1 GCA_015478855.1 Proteiniphilum sp. | reverse complement strand
CAAGCGAAGCCTCCCGCAACGCACTTAAAGGTGCATAACTTGTCCAGCCACCTGCATTTGGACCGGTCTCTACAAACAGGGAGGTGAACATTACCACGCTGGCTGCAAAGAAGAACCAGTAGGAAAGCATGTTCATAAACGGCGAAGCCATATCGCGGGCGCCGATCTGAAGCGGAATAAGAAAGTTGGCAAAAGTACCAGTAAGGCCGGCCGTCAGTACAAAGAAGATCAGGATGGTACCGTGCATAGTTACCAGAGCGTAATAAAACTCAGGGCTGAGTTTACCGCCTTTGGCCCAATGCCCCAGGAAGGTTTCCAGAATTGGAAAAGTCTTATCCGGCCAGCCTAGTTGTAAACGGAAAAACACCGAGAACAGCGCGCCGATAATGGCCCAGATGATACCGGTAATCAGAAACTGCTTACCAATGATTTTGTGATCCTGACTAAAAATGTATTTAAAAATGAAGTGCGGCTCGTGATGATGCCCATGATCACCATGACCTGCGCCATGCTCATGCGGTGGCACATTACCCACCTCATAGGTATGTGCTTCATTGGGGCCGTGGATAATTGGTTCCTGACTCATAGTTTCACAAATTTATTGCTTTCTGCCGGGCAGAAGCATTATCGCATCGAAATGGTTTTAGTGGAATCGGTTGTTGTTGCGGGGTTAGCAGGTGCGGCTTCGCCTTCAGCCGGCGTAGCTTCAGGTTTAGGCTTATTCGCAGTGTAATAAGGAGTCTGCATCAGCAGCCAGGCATCAAGCTGCGTCTGGGTGTCATGAACGATTATCGTACCGCGCATGGAATAGTGACCATTGCCACACATCTGATCGCAGGCGATCTCGTACACGAAGTTTTCATTGCCGGTAATGGCCTTCATCTCCTTAGTGGAAACAATAGGCGTAAACCACAGCGTGGTGGTGATACCCGGCACAGCATCCATTTTCAACCGGAAGTGAGGCAGACCAACCGAGTGGATCACATCACGGGAGCCGATAACAATCTTCACGGGTTTTCCTTTTACAATATGCAGTTCGCCGGTCTCATTAATGATGTCGTCATGGTTGGCTCTATCATTCCAGTCCTGACCCAATACATTTTTAGCGTCGCTGATCAGACGGAAATCGCGCTTTCCCAATGCTTTGTCTTTACCGGGATAACGGGTCACCCAGTTAAACTGCTTGCCAACTAATTCTACTACCTGCGCATTGGCGGGCGCGTCGGAGGTCATTTTAAACCAGTGCTTCAGACCGATTGCTACCAGAATTGCCATAGTAAGGGCCGGTACTGTGGTCCAGATCAGTTCCAGTTTGTTGTTGTGCGGAAAATAGAAAGCAGTCGTTTTCTCTTTCGCCTGATAGCGCCAGGAAAACCAAAAGAGCAGGGCTTGCGTGATGAAGAACACGATACCGGTGACGATTACCGTCACCTCCAGCATACTGTCATAATTGACACCGTGGTCAGAGGCAGAAACCGGTAACATGTAAGGCATCATCATGCGGTGGCATTCCCATATACCCCACATGCCAAGCACAAACATGGCTACAAACAACCACGCCATGGTGCGATTGGTTTCAGCGGCTACCTCCTTGGGATTGCGCAGGTCGGATGCATATTCACTGGCTTTGGCCACCTGATAGATGATGACGAAAACCAGAACTACAAGGGCTAATATAATAAAGGACATGGTCTGAGAGTTCTAAAACGATAAACGGCTAGGAGTATTTTATTTAGTCTGCAGTTAGCTTTGATGGATTATGGCTTCCTTCAGCAGCGGATCGTTGGCCGTTACCAGGGAAGAACTTGCCAGCGTGCGGGACACTGCAAAGATGAGCAGGCCAATAAAACCGGCCATGATACCCAGCTCGTACCAGCCGAGATGCCAGTGCTCACCCAGCGGACCGGGATACATCATGATGTAGAAATCCAGCCAGTGACCAAAGATGATCAGCATGGCCATAAAAGTAACCGTAAAGTAATTGCGCTTGCTGGGACGGGACATCAGAATGAGGATCGGCGCCACAAAGTTGATAATGATAACACTATACCAGATCAGCGAATACGGACCGTATTGACGAATCTGGAAGTAAATGGTTTCTTCCGGAATGTTCCCATACCAGATCAGCATATACTGGGCAAACCAGAGGTAGGTCCAGAAGATGGAAAAGGCGAACTGATATTTACCAAGGTCGTGCATGTGCTCATTGGTAACGAGTACCAGGTTCCCCTGATTTTTCAGATAAACCACCCACAGCAGGATCACAGCCATACCGGCCACAAAAGCAGAAGCAAATGTGTACCAGCTGAACATGGTA
>JADMKJ010000189.1 GCA_015478855.1 Proteiniphilum sp. | reverse complement strand
GGGAGATGACCTGGGATGGCTGGAAAACAAAAGAAGTCAATTCCTGGAAACCAAATACAAAGTGGTCGATCAGTGTGTCACTGGACACAAAATAGGGAAAAGAGTGAACAGGAATTGTCGGCGCGTTACAAAGCAGACTGCCTAAGAGGCAGTCTGCTTTGTGTAATGGTACTTCTCTCTGATTAAAACTTTCTCTTCTGGTGTCAGGGAGGAAAAATAGGATTTCCAACCCGGACAAAAGTTAATGTGCCACCGCCAGAAACGACCTGCGAACGATCGGGGTCTACAGTCATACTTCGCCCTCATGGGAAAATCATCACATTTTAGTACTGTTGATTTCATCGACTTGTGATTTAATCGTGATAAACAAAACAATTACCAGATTATTCACACCAATAACCATTGCAAAAATAAATAATTCATTGCAATAACCGGATATTGAAGTGATCTAATTGATTACTTCCCAACAATTATAATATTACCTGAGTGATCGGCACCTATCTGTAGTTGCCTCATTTATCAACATTTCAATCCCATTTCTGCTCATCACCATAACCGAAATCCTCAGTTTCCTGTGACGTGTTTGCACGCTGGTTCACGATAATTTGCAGCGGGAGCGCTGTGCCGGCTGTGACAGTCACTGTGGCTGGCCCACGGGGTGAGGTGGTTGGGTTTGCATCGACAGCAATGGTGAACCGGCTATCTCCCCCATCCCTGGTCACCTTGCACCAAGTTGCCTCAACTGGAGTTACCACAACCTCCCAGGTAGTGAGATTGGTAGTGACGGTGTAGGCAATAGGTGCTTCTTTTGCAGCTGCACTGAAGATGATAGTCCCTGCAGTGGGTGAAAGCGACAAGGTGGGAGCCGCTCCCTGCTGAGAAAGGGTGATCTTCACAGGAGTGGCTTTCCCTGCGTTGACGGTCACTGTGGCATCACGTACAACAGCAGTACCATTGGGATCCACCACGATGGTAAATTGACCGGATGTCTTGTCTGTAACTTTACACCAGCTTTTATCGGCACTGGCACTCCATGAGGTCTTATTGGTAGTGACTGTAATGGCGGTATTTCCTCCTGTGGCTGCTACATTGATGGATTGCGCAGGTGAGACGGTAAGTACCGGTTGCTTCTTTTCTTCCTCCACTGGTGGTTCTACCCCGGGTTCACTACTGCAGGAAAAGCAAAGAGATAAGAGCAATATAACGATCGTAATGAAATCTGTTGTTTTCATCGGTTGCTGTTTTTTCGTTTCAGATAAATGAACGTATGATGCAAGTGTTTTCAATTTCTCTCATCCTCTACCATAAGTACCAGTTCTTTTTTCTGGCATTCTCCTTGTCCCTGTATGTGAAGGAGTTTTCCCCTTCAACTTCATCTTCGTTCTCAATTCCAAAATTGATACTGCCGTAAGTGGTGATGTTTGACCTGTCCGGTAAGGATGCTATCAACAGTGTCATCGCAGCTCCTTTAATGTAGTTGGATTGGCAATCCACCGAATTCAACACGCCGTAGTCACAAACAACCAATGATTCAATCCGGTTGAAGGAACAGTTGAACCTAGGAAGCAATGCATTGTTACTGGCATCCAGTGAAGAAAGCTGATTGGAAAATAAATACAAGTAGGTCAAGGCTGTATTCTTACTGATATCCAGGGTTGTTAGCTTGTTTCTCGGACAATAGAGGAAAGTAAGTGCGGGAGAGGAACTGATATCGAACGACACAAGCTGATTGTTTCCACATGTCAACTCTTTCAATACCGGATTATTCATCTTGAGTGAGGCAAGCTTGTTATCACCACAACTCACAGAGGTCAACATCGAATTGTTACTTATATCCAGTGAGATGAGCTGATTCTCCTTACAGGAGAGATTTTTCAGTTTCGTGTTCTTGCTCACATCCAGTGTCACAAGTTGGTTCTTTTCACAATTCAACGTTGATAAAACCACACTATGGGTTACATTCAGCGAGGTGATCCGGTTATTGTCACAACGAAACGTTTCCAGTTTCGTCAAATTGAGTGTATTCACTGTGGTAAGCAGGTTGTTGTGACAAAAGAGATATTTCAACATGGTTGCACCACTAACATCCAGAGTAGTAAGCTTGTTATCGGAACATCCGAGGAAGTTTAGAGATAAGAGATTATTGACATCCAGTGAGGTAAGCAAATTATCTCCGCACTCAAGCGACTCCAGCGCTGTATTTTTGGTTACATCGAGTGAGGTGAGTTGATTGTCGTCACAGGAAAAATCCCTGACAGGTCCATAAATGGTTACTGTTTGTGACTGAATGGTATACTCCACATGCGATAAATCGGAGTTGA
>JADMKJ010000188.1 GCA_015478855.1 Proteiniphilum sp. | reverse complement strand
CAAATGAAACTTTATGGAATATTGAGTACGGGCCTACTGGCTTTACTCCTGGAAATGGCACGGTAATTACGAGTGTGAGCAATCCATTTAATCTCACTGGATTAACCCCGGGTAGCAATTACAGCTATTATGTTCAGGCCGATTGCGGTGGAGGAGATTTAAGTAACTGGAGTCCGGCAGGAGAAATCTTAAGCGGACACTGTCTACCAAGCACAACTTATCAGGATTTTTATATTGATAATTTTTTCACCACTAATGGCGTAACAAATATAACCAACAACTCATCCGGTACGGGTTCTGATGGCTATCAGAATTCAACGGGTATGGTAGTAAGCCAGTTCGAAAATGGAACGGTAAGCTTTTCGGCTACAGCATCATATGGAACTTATGGATTTGCCATTTGGGTAGATTGGAATGATAACCTGACATTTGAAGCAAGTGAAAGAATATTCACATCATCGGGATATGTGGATCCGGCAGTTGGAACTTTTACCGTTCCGGTTGGTGCTCCCTTAGGAAATCACAGAATGCGGGTTATGGCTGATTATGACGAAAGTGACCCAACAGATCCATGTCTGGACATGATTGAAGGTGAAGTGGAGGATTATACATTCCAGGTTATTCCTGTACCCTCATGTCTCCCGGTTTCTACATTAAGCGCTATTTTAGTTTCTACCACAGAAGCTAATCTTTCCTGGACCGTTAATGGAGCGGAAACTTCATGGAATATCGAATATGGTCCGGCAGGATTTACGACTGGGAATGGCACTGTAATTAGTGGCGTCACCAATCCGTACTCTTTAACGGGACTTACACCAGACACCGAATATGACTATTATGTTCAGGCTGATTGCGGCGGTGGCAATCTTAGCACATGGTCAGGACCGGGAAGTTTCTATACTGGCTATTGTATTCCAACAGTTACCAATGATGGAGATTATTTATCAAATATTCAATTTTCTTCAGCCACACAAAATGCAGTATATTCTACTGCCACTCCTCCAGCGGGCAATTATGCAAATGAATCAGCGACTATAATTCAACATTATGAAAACTCACCTTTTAATGTGTCAACCACGTATGTTGGCGGATCTAACGGTGTAAACATTTGGGTAGATTGGAACAATGATTTATCTTTTGATGCTTCGGAAGAAGTATTTTCAATGGCTGGTTCAGCGGCGACTAAAACCGGAACTATAACTATTCCGACAGGTACTGCTGTAGGTGATTACAGAATGCGTGTAAGAGGTGAATGGGGTAGCACTTCAGATCCATTAGCATGTGGTGAGGAGGATTGGGGTTCTACAGTGGACTTTACACTCGAAGTTATTGCTATTCCAACATGTTTTCCTGTTTCAGGATTGAGTGCATCGATTCTTACCTACACTGACGCAGAATTTAGCTGGACAGAAAACGGAACTGCTTCATCATGGATCATCGAGTACGGTGCTCCGGGCTTTACACCTGGAAATGGCACAATAGTAACTGCAACATCAAATCCTTTTACAATCACAGGACTGAATCCCAATACGGAATATGACTATTATGTAACTGCAGATTGTGGTTCAGGAGATCTAAGTATTGCTCAGGGTCCTGAATCTTTCTTTACAGGTGCTTGTGTTCCTGCTCCCGAATCTGGAGATGGCGACGGAATTACTAACGTGACAATGGGAACAATCAATAATACAACTGGTGAAGAGCCCGGATATTACGGAAATTATACTGCTCAGTCAACCACAGTAAATGTTGGCAGTAACCTTAATATAAATATTACACTAGAAACTGGATACGAATACAACATGTGGGCTTGGGTAGACTGGAACATGGATCTTGACTTCAATGACGCTAGCGAAGCCTATTATTTAGGTCTATCTTTGGATGATGATCCAACTATCTTTTCTGCAAACATAACCATACCTGCAAATGCAGTCCCGGGGAATTATGTAATTCGTTTGGGTGGTTCTGACGCAACTTTCGGTACACTTGGAACGACCGCACCATCTGATCCTTGTTATACCGATGAATACGCTTCTTTCGAAGATTACACACTTAATGTAATTTGCGATGCTCCGGCTATCACAGCTCAACCTGTGGCTGTAACAGAATGTGAGAACGGAACTGCAAACTTCTCCGTAACTGCAACTGGAGATGCCTTAGAATATCAATGGCAAATGGACGGATCCGATCTGACAGGTGAAGATGCCAGTACTCTTTCCCTTACAAATATCTCAGCTACCGATGCGGGAGACTACTCAGTGATTATCACAGGAGCTTGTGGCACGGAAACGTCAACAGCGGTCTCTTTAACAGTTACTCCAAGTGCGACAGGAACAGATG
>JADMKJ010000187.1 GCA_015478855.1 Proteiniphilum sp. | reverse complement strand
ACCTATCGGAATATCTTTTCGGTAATATCCTCACCATCACACAGACCGATATTGTGGCGCTGGCCCTCCTGTCACTGATTCTTTTGCTTTTCTTCACTCTCTTTTACCACGCTATTGTCTCCGTCTCGTTCGATACAGAGTTTGCACGGACAAGACGTATCCCCACCCAGCTGATTGAATATGCGATGATGCTCTTCATTGCCGTCACCATCGTACTGAGCATTCGTCTGGTAGGGATCGTATTGCTGTTGTCGCTCATCACCGTTCCACAGATGACAGCCAACCTGTTCACCGTGAACTATTCGAAAATTATCGCTCTCTCAATCCTTTTCAGTTTTGTGGGTTGTGTGACCGGACTGCTTCTCTCCTATTACCTGAACGTTCCCTCAGGTGCATTCATCATATTTGTGCTGATAATGATGTTCTTTATTGCCAAAGCATTAAAAACGATTGCAATTCATACCTCCCGGGTGAGAGCGGAGAGCTATGAAAACAGTACTGCAGGGAATGATCCTTCTGAACAATAAATCTCCCTTATTCGAGTTATGTAAGGGAGAGGTTTTTCTCTCCACAAAAGGGGTTGAAAGTGTTGTTGAAAGACAAATTCAGTTTTCTGCTTGCAGGATGCATATCTGTTGTTCTTTGTGCGGGGTGTTCAGCGGTAAAGAACACCTCCGCCACACGTGCATACCATGAGCTCACCACCAGATACAACATCTACTATAATGCAGAGAAAGCATATAAAGAGATCCTGGAGAATCAGTCCGTCAGTTTCAGCGACGACTACAGTGAGCTGCTCCCCTTTTATCCGCGTGCACCCCTGAGTGGAAAAACCCTTCCCGGCGGTCCTTTCGACGGGGTTGTTGAGAAAACATCCAAAGCTATCCGAGAGCACTCGATCACAGCAAAACCGAGACGTGATCCTGCGCAGAGACAGTCAGAAGAATACCGCCGGTGGTTGCAGCAGGAGGAGTTTAATCCCTTCATCCACAAGGCATGGCTGCTGCTGGGAAAAGCACACCTGCAGAACCGGGATTATGAACAGGCGCTCGCAGTATTTACACATATGCAGCGTATCTATAAAAATGAGACCGATCTGCTCTCCGAAGTGCAGATATGGATGATGCGGACCTACACTGAGATGGGGAGAATGTACGATGCAGAGAATATCCTTTATCTACTGCGGAGCAGCACGATTTCTGAATCACTAAACACGCTTTTCAATGAGACCTACACTCACTACCTCATTGAAAAGGGAGCATACAGCGAGGTGATCCCCTGGCTGATGAAAGTCATTGACCGGGAGGACCATTCCGGTCAGAAGAGACGCCTTCGGTATCTGCTGGGGCAGATCCATACCCTCCAGGGTGAAAAAGAAAAAGCTTTTCACGCTTTTGAGGAGGTGAAAGGGCTCAGCACACCCCATCTGTTGACGCTGCATACCACGATCAGTCAACTAGCTGTTGCACCGGAACCATCACGACCCGGGATACGGAGAGCACTGGAGAAAATGCGGAGCAAAACGGTAAACGAAAGTGATCTGGAGAGAATTCAGTTTGCGCTTGATCCCACCCCTGCTGATAGTCTTTCCAACCTGCAACAACTCCCACAAGACCGAACAGCTGCCCTCTCCGTATCGTTTGCAGGTGATTCAACCCTGTTGATCACACAGAAGCATGACGCTCTCTATCAGGAGGCATACCGTGCGTGGCTGGAGGGTGACACCACCACGGTACGTTCTGCCTGGGAGTTATTTCATGTAAAATACCCCCGCTCCGGTTTGCTTCCCCAGTTCCTGTTGCTGCATGCACTATCCTACGCCCACTCGGGTGATGCGGCAGGGACAGAGAGATACCTCAATCAGCTACTGGAGAGATTCCCTGCGTCGGAAGCCGCCCCCCTGGCCAGGAACATTGTCGATGGCCTGGCACAGGGAAGAACATTGACGGCCGGCAGCTCTCTGAGCAGCCGGTGGGGCATCTACCCCACCGCTGACGCCGTAGCCCGGGACAAGCAGGGAGAGGCTTCACCATTCAGCATAGAGAGAAGTGGTCCCCATCTGCTGCTGCTCACGTTCGAACAAGGCTCACCCTTTAAAAACAAGATTCTCTTCTCCACGGCCAACTTCAACTTCTCCCGGTTCAGACTCCGTACTTTCGGGTTCTCTTTCATCACCATCCACGGGCGAGAGGCGCTCTTGGTGCAGCCTTTTCATTCTTACGATGAAGCTAGACGCTATGTTGTGATGATGCAATCAGACTCGCTGTTCACCCAACAGATGCCTGAGGATGTGACACCTCTCATCATCTCCGGCGAGAATCTCTCCATCCTGCAGGAGCAGGGTACGATGGATGCATACAGGTTATTCAGCATTAAGCACTTCGGGGAGGGGCCTGGGACGGTTCGGTCAACTGAAACTGTTGCAGTGGAAGATAGAGGAAAAAATATCCCGCAGCAAAGCGAAAAAATTCTATCTTTGGGGGCGAAAGAGATGCCTGCCACCAGAAAGAGTGGAGATGCTGCTGCTCCACCCCCCGTGGTGGAAGAGAGGCATCACACTTCCACAAAGACGCAGGTTGTACCACTGACAGAAGAGAGACGCATCACCCCCGAAGAGCTGCAGCGGAAACTTGAACAGAAAGCGGCAGCAGCACTGCAACAGAAGGAGGAGCGTTCTTCCGGCAGAAGCAGGGAGTCATTGCTGAAGGAGCGTGAGCGTGAACGGCAGGAAAAGATACGTCAGAGGGAACGTGGGCTGAAGGAGAGAGTGCGGAGACGTGAAGTCGAACTACAACAGCGGGAAAAAGAGAGAGCACAGAAGATCCGCGAACAGGAGCAGCGAAAGAAAGCAAGACAAAGGGAACGGGAGAGTACCCGCACACAATAAAAACATCATGCGAAAAGTGAGAAAAATCGTTTTTGCCACAAACAACAAACATAAACTTGAAGAGATCCGCAGGATAGCGGATAATCAACTGCAGATCCTCAGTCTGTCTGACATCAACTGCAACGAGGAGATTGATGAGACAGGTGTTACCCTGGAGGAGAATGCGCTGATCAAAGCACGGTACGTGAAAGAGAGGTACGGCTATGACTGCTTTGCCGATGACACAGGCCTGGAGGTGGAGGCCCTCGGGGGTGGACCGGGTGTTTTCTCGGCACGTTACGCAGGTGAGGACTGTCACCCTGAAGACAACATGCAGAAGCTGCTGTCGGTGTTGCAGGGAGTCGGGAACCGTAATGCCCGCTTTCGTACAGTGATCGCGCTGCTGATCAATGGTGAAGCGCATCTGTTTGAAGGTGTCGTGAGCGGAAGGATCATTGAAGAGAAGAGAGGTGGCAGTGGCTTTGGATATGATCCCATCTTTATACCAACAGGTTATCAACAAACTTTTGCTGAGCTGGGCAACGAAATTAAAAACAGGATCAGTCACCGTGCGCTGGCAACAGTGCAGCTGATGGAATTCCTGATGAAAAGATAGATTGTTTCTCACCTGCAAAAATAATCCGATCCATCAAAAATTGCCTATCTTTGAGTACGAACAGACAAATAAACAGAGAACCTATGTCAACCAACATCCGCACAGGCATCATCGGCTACGGACTCTCCGGCCGCGTGTTCCATGCCCCCTTTATCGACGTGGTGGAGGGATATGATCTGACAAAGATCAGCACCTCCAGACCAGAAAGCATCGCCAATATTGAAGAGCGCTACCCGGTCACCGCTGTCGTCCCCGACGGTAAGAGCATTATCGATGACCCGGAGATCGACCTGGTCATCGTCACCTCTCCCAACACCGATCATTTCCGCTGGTCACGTGAAGCACTGCTGGCGGGCAAGCACGTGGTGGTGGAGAAACCATTCACCGTAAGTGTGGAAGAAGCTGATGAGCTGATTGAGATTGCCCGAAGGCAACAAAAGATTCTCACAGTGTATCACAACCGCCGTTTTACGAGCGACACCCGTACGGTAAAAAAACTGCTCGACAGCGGCCTGTTGGGTGAGATTGTGGACTACGAGTCTCATTTCGACCGCTACCGCACCAACCCCCGTCCGGGCGGCGCCTGGCGTGAGCAGCCACTCCCGGGATCAGGCATCTTCTACGACCTGGGATCTCATCTGATCGACCAGGCATTGTGGTTCTTCGGCATGCCGGAGGCGGTGACAGCTGAGATTAACCACCAGCGTGCATGGGCAAAAGCTGATGATCATTTCGATGTACGGCTGCACTACCCCACCTTCACTGCCACCCTGAAGTCGGGCATGATCTGCCGCATACCGGGACCCACCTTTATGCTGCACGGGACGAACGGATCGTTCGTAAAGTATGGACTCGATGTGCAGGAGGCGACGGTCGACGGTGGTGCCATCCCCCGTGGTAAAGAGTGGGGACGTGAGCCGGAGAACATCTGGGGAACGATCAATGCTGAGTACAAGGGGGTGAAGATGCAGGGAAAGGTAGAGAGTGAGCGTGGTGATTACCGTGATTACTTTATCAACCTGCGTGATGCCATTCTCGGTAAGACAGCTATAGCCGTAAAACCGGAGGAGGCACGCAACGTAATGTATATCATTGAGCTGGCGTTCCGGAGCAGCAAGGAGAAGCGAACCATCGAAGTCAAATAACAGATACCGGCATCCGGCACAGCCGATCGCGTGCTTTGACGACTAGCGGAAAAGAAGTACTAATCAACAAAATAGATCCGCAGGCCTCTCACGATCTTGTTGAAACGGTCAACTGCTTTATTGGTGATCCGGGTGGAAGGATCTTTTTTAAACAATTGATGGTAACTCTTTTCCACCATCATCTCTTTACCGGTATATTTGGTGAAATAGAGATCACGGACTGTTTCTTCCTGTCGCTCAAAAAGACTCTTCTCCATGAATCTGATACCACTGATGGTCAGATCACAGGAGCCCTCGTTGAAGACAAAGAGCATCTCATAGGTCATGTACATGCCGAACACATTCAGCATGTTGGCCTCTATCTCCAGATAATCAACCACGCGGCACTTCATCGAATCAGTTGTATTCTCTATAAACCCACCGGAATAGGGATCAAGCTCATGATCCAGATAGTAATGTGAGCGTAATTTCATCTCTTCCTTACTGACATTTCCCTTAAAATGGTATGTAAAATAGACCTCATCGCCAACCAGGGTAATCGAATCGGTGGTGAATGGCCCGAACTGCGCACTGGCTTCAGATGTGATCAACCATGACAGGAGCAGTAGGAGAAGCGATGCACAATTATTTCGTATATGTAAACGGTAAGCTTTGCCAGACATGATGTATTGAATTAATTTTTTATTTGATGCCACAATGGTCAGGACCATTGCACGTAATATCCCTTCTCTCAGGATCCGGGCATTCAGGTTTTGAATGAACCCGCAGATACGCTGAACATGCATTCAGGTAATTTCACACTATGTACGAAATACAAATTTATAAAAAATCACCGGATTCTTCTCTTATGAAGAAAAAATAAATAGTCAGAAGGGAGGAAGACGACTTACAAAAAGAAGATGGTCGCTCCGGCGATGCTGATCACAGCGCCGATCACCTGCTGGGCGGTGATCTTCTCCTTGAACATGATCGCCGTGGGCAGGATGATAAAGATAGGCGTCAGCGCCATCAACGAAGAGGCGATACCTGTCTCTGTATGCTGCACGGCGTAGAGCGAGAGCGCCACACCGATAAATGGGCCAAAAATGGTGCCAACGGTGATCGCTTTCATCACCGTTCCGTCACTACTTGTCCGCAGCACACGCCTCCAGCGCTTGAGAAAGGTTACCAGCAGCGCGAAGGAGACAAACCCAAAGATGGCACGTATCTGTGTGGCTGCCACCGCATCATAATCGCCCATGCCCTTCTTGCTCAGTATCAGTCCTACCGCCTGCCCCAGCATCCCTCCCATGGCATAGAGGAACCCGCGCAGCGGCACATTCAGCCTCAGCCTTTTCCCCGCTACGGCAATCATGATTCCCGAGACGCTGACCAGGATACCCAGGATACTCTTCAGATCGAGGATTTCATTCAGGAAGAACCACCCAATCACCGCAGTGACCATGGGCGCAAGACTCATCACCAGCTGTGAGGTACGCGATCCGATGATGATATATGATTTAAAAAGGAAGAGATCACCCAGAAAGAAACCGATCACACCCGAGAGTCCCAGCCAGAGCCAGTTGTATGTCGTCGCATCTGTCGGGAAAAACATCCCGCGCGTGAATAGTGTGGTGACTCCCAGGAAGAGGATCCCCAGGAAGAGTCGGATGATATTCACTGAGAGTGACCCGACACGGCGCCCCGCCTTCTCGAAGTAGATGGCGCTCAGCATCCAGCATATGGCTGTGAGGAGTGAGGCTATCTCACCTGTATGTGTTTGAAAAAACATCGGCCGGGATTTCTAATTTTAAGCAGATTCAGAAAATAAACTGCAAATGTAAGGTAAAAATCTTAAAAGAATCACCTCAGCCTATCGCTTCTCTCAATTTTTTCGCTGCTGCCTCTATTGACTCCTCGCTCTCCAGCAGTGAGATAAACTTACTCCCGATGATCGCTCCCGATGCTTCGCGGCAGGCTGCATAGAAGGTCTCCCTGTTGGAGATCCCGAAACCTATCAGTCGGGGGTTCTTCAGCTGCATCGCGTTCACACGCCGGAAATAAGCGATGTTGGCATCACTGAACACTCTCTTCGCACCCGTCACCGAGGCGGATGAGACCATATAGGTAAATCCGGAAGTATGCTCGTCGATCATGCGGATGCGCTCTTCCGACGTCTCGGGGGTGATCAGCATGATCACATGCAGGCCATGCCTCTCGGCTATCGCTTTGTAGCTCTCCATATACTCCGCAAAAGGGAGATCAGGGATGATCAGTCCGTCGATACCGCACAGTGCGGCAGCACTGCAGTAACTTTCAAAACCGAACTGCATAATGGGGTTCAGGTAACCCATCAATACCAGCGGAATGGAGACCGATTGTCGCACCCTGTCCAGCTGTTCAAATAACTTTTTCACACTCATGCCGTTCTGCAGGGCTTTCGCTCCCGATGCCTGAATGACCGGTCCGTCGGCCATAGGGTCGCTGAAGGGCACCCCAATTTCGATCAGGTCCACCCCCTCTTTTTCCAGTGCTTGTATCACCGTGACGGTATCATTGAGCGCAGGATATCCGGCGGTAAAATAGACCGATAAGATTTGCTCCTTTTTTTGTTGAAATAGTTGATCAATCCTGTTCATATATATATTTTTCAAATGTTTTGACTATCGTCCGCTATGGTATCGCATTAGTATTAGATTAAAAAGATAATCCTCTGCCATTTAGCTTTACCGCAATAGTTGTTTTATAAATGTCTGTAATAACGATACATCTTTGATCGCGGGAGATGTCTCAAAACCGCTGTTCAGATCGACACCCATCAGCTGTGGGTGAGAGAACGCTTTTATCACCACAGCATCACCGGGCGCTATGCCACCGCTGATCAGAAAGGGGATCGTGCCGCGATAATCGTTGAGCAGCTCCCAGTTGAACTTCTTCCCGGAGCCGCCATACATCGGTGTCTTCGTGTCGAAAAGGAGATAGTCGCAACAGCCTTCATAGCGTTGCACCTCCTCCGAGGGAAAAGGTTGATCTGTCCGGATACCGAACGCTTTTATCACCTGAAAACCCTCCTCTTTTAATTTCCGGCAGTGGGACGGTGATTCATCACCGTGCAGCTGCAGGATATCCAGCCTGTTCTGTAGTGCTCGCTCACGGATAATCTCCGGCTGTTCATTCACAAAGACGCCCACCCTTTTCACCTTCTCCGGGATATGACTCAGCTTCTCTCCCACATAACGCGACGAGCCGGGGTAGAAGATAAATCCCATCCAGTCGACAGGCAACATCTCCACTGCCCGGATGTTGGGCTCTTCACGCATGCCACATATTTTTATCATCATATTGTTATTATTAGCGATAAGCGTTAAGCTGTAAGCTACAAGCCGTAAGCTATAAGCGGTAAGCAATAAGCTGCAAGCAGTAGGATGTAAGCCCGTTAATCTAAGAACCTGATAAACTTACCAAATTATCAACTTATCAACCCATTAACTTAGTAACTTATCAACCCTCTAATCTTTTAACCTACTAACCTATCAACTTAAAAACCTACTAACCTACAAACTTAATAACTTAATAACTTATAATCGTTGAACAAAGCTTCTGAGGCTCTCACCCGGATCGGATGTTTTCATAAAATGTTCCCCGATCAAGAAACCCCTGTAGCCCGCGTCACGCAGTTCCCGTACAATCACCGGATCGGAGATACCGCTTTCGGATACCAGCACCGCCTCCTCCGGGAGCAGGCCAATCATCCGGAACGACTTTTCCAGATCGGTCACAAAACTGCCCAGGTTACGGTTGTTGATGCCGATAAGGTTATTGAGCGGCGTGATATAATCCGTCTCCCGCTCATCGTGCAGCTCCAGCAGGACATCCAGCTGCAGCTGATGTGCCAGCTCCGTAAACCGTTCCGACTCCTCCTTCGTGATGGCGGCGGCAATCAGCAGGATGGCACTGGCACCTGCCAGCTTCGCCTCGAACAGCTGGTACTCATCCACGATAAACTCTTTCCGCATCACCGGGATCTGCACGCTCGCCACCGCCATCCGCAGGTCGGCAATCGTACCGCCGAAATAATGCTCATCGGTCAGCACCGAGAGTGCTGCAGCGCCTGCAGTCTCATAGGCTTTTGTCACCTCCGCTGCAACAGCCGCCCTGTTGATCCACCCCTTGCTGGGAGAACGGCGTTTGAACTCGGCGATGATCCCTGTGGATGATTGCTCCAGTGCCTTCTTCAGTGAGTGAAAGGGAATCGTTCTCCCTGTGAGTTGTTTCTCCAGCATCGCAAAAGGAATCTCTGCCTTCCGGATGGCAACTTCGTTTTTTTTATGTGCGATAATCTCGCTTAAAATATCTTTCATTCTTTCTTTGTTTTCTCATTCATCGCTTTAATCCTTTGAACAAAACCTTATGAAATGAGCGATTGACATCTTTTATTGATTGTTTTACGATTTACCAAAGTGAATACCGTCAATCATTGAATCAGCACATCAGCACATCAGCACATCAGCTGTTAATCTCCACAAATGTCTCCAGCGTACGCAGTGCTTTCTTGCCGTAAAGTGCATCTTTGGCAATCTCCAGGCACTCATCAATCGTTTTCTCCTGTTCGATGATCTGAATAGCGAACGCCGCATTGGCCAGCACTGCATTCATCTGCGCCTCGGTTCCCTCAGCGCTCAGCACCCGGCGGAAGATCAATGAGGCATCTTCAACCGTATCACCCCCGGACAGCTCCTGATGTGTCAGGGTGCTGAAACCGAGATCAGCCGGCATCAGGAGCTGCTCCCCCCTGTTCGACACCACCTTGAACTGGCTCGTCAGCGAGATCTCATCGTAGCCATCCATGCTGTGGACGATACAGAATCTCTTATTCTCCTCCTGATAGATATAGCTGTACAGCCTCGCCATAGCCAGGTTATAGACCCCCAGCAACTGGTATGTGGGCTGCACCGGGTTGACCAGTGGTCCCAGCACGTTGAAGAAGCTGCGCACCCCCAGGCTCTTGCGCACGGGAGCAACCGCCTTCAGCGCGGGACTGAACAGGGGGGCATGCAGGTAGGCAAGGTGACAGGCATCGAGGCTTCTGCGCAGCCGGTCGCTGTCGGTGGTGAACCGCACCCCCTGCTGCTCAATCACGTTGCTCGCCCCGCTGATGGAGGTGGCGCCGTAGTTACCATGCTTCACCACGTTGTATCCCGCACCGGCGACCACGAAACAGGCGGTGGTGGAGATATTGAAGGTGTTCTTCCCGTCGCCGCCCGTACCCACGATATCCAGCGGGGCATAATCGGAGAGATCCACCTGCACCCGCATATCGAGCAGCGCATCGCGGAAGCCGAGGATCTCATCCACTGAGATGCTGCGCATTAGAAAGGAGGTGATCAGCGAGGCGATCTGTGTCTCGGGTACATCCCCCTTCACGATGGTGAAGAGTACCTCTCTGGCTTCCTCGCGGGAGAGATATTGATAATCGAACAGTTTATAAAGTATTTCTTTCATTGTGATGCTATGATGTAAAACAGACAGCGGCGGATTAGCGGCACTACGATCGCCATAGACTTCATTGTTTGGGTTGCATAATGCCAGACATCCTCTATCCGCCTTTATTTTTTCAAAAATTGGTCAATAATGGTGATTCCTTCAGGAGTGAGGATCGATTCGGGATGAAACTGCACCCCGTGCAGATCGAGCCTGCGGTGCTTCATCGCCATGATATCGCCTGCCTTGTCCACCGCGGTGATCTCCAGTTCAGCCGGGAAGTTCTCTCTCGACACAATCCAGGAGTGATAACGCCCCACCAGGATCTCTTCCGGCAGTCCGGTAAAGAGATAGTCCGCTGCAATGAACTGTGCAGGGGTTTGTACGCCGTGAAAGACAAAGGGTATGTTCACCAGCTTCGCACCGAACACCTCTCCGATGGCCTGGTGACCGAGACAGACACCCAGGATGCTTTTGGTGGCGGCATACTGCCTGATAAGGGGGAGCAGCAACCCCGCCTCTTCGGGGAGACCGGGACCGGGTGAGAGGATGATCTTGTCATATTGCTCCACCGACGCCAGGTCGATCTTGTCGTTGCGGATCACATCCACCCCGGTGTATCCCAGCGACTTCACCGCGTGGAGCAGGTTATAGGTGAAGGAGTCGTAGTTGTCGAATATCAATATTTTCTTCATTTCAGCGTTCCTTTTAAGCATTATACAATGTGGCAGCCTTGTCTATGGCTCTCTTCAGTGCTCCCAGCTTGCTGTTCACCTCCCGCAGCTCATACTCGTCGCTGCTCTGTGAGACGACACCCGCGCCGGCCTGATACCAGAGCTCGTTGTTGCGGCTGACGAAGGTGCGGATGGTGATGGCCTGGTTCAGATCACCGTTCAGCCCGATGAAGCCGATGCATCCGCCATAGGCACCGCGGTTGTGCGACTCGATCTCCGAGATGAGCTGCATGGCCCGCACCTTGGGTGCTCCCGAGAGGGTGCCGGCAGGGAAAGTATCGAAGAAGGCAGTGATGGGATCAGCACCCTCGTTGAGCGTGCCGCTCACGCGTGATACCAGGTGGATCACATGCGAATAGAACTGCGGCTCCTTGTAGAAATCCACCTTCACATCGTGCGCATTCCTGCTCAGGTCGTTACGTGCCAGGTCGACCAGCATCACATGCTCCGCGTTCTCCTTGGGGTCGTTCAGCAAAAACTCGACCGCTTTCATATCCTCCTGGTGACTGCCGGTACGTTTTGTCGTTCCGGCTATCGGATCGATGCTGATACGCTGACCGGAGATACGGCAGTGCGTCTCGGGTGATGAGCCGAAGATGCGGTAACCCCCAAAATCGAAATAGAAGAGGTAGGGCGAGGGATTGATGGAGCGCAGCGCACGGTAGACCTTGAAGTCGTCACCCGAGAAGGGCTGTACAAACCTGCGCGAGAGCACGATCTGGAACACATCGCCGCGGAGGCAGTGCTGCACACCTTCGCGCACGTACTGTTTGTACTCCTCGTCACTGATGGTGCTGTACTCCTCCCCCTCGGTGAAGAAGTTATAGGTGGCGAAGTTACGCTGGTTAATCAGCGACTCCACCTTCTGAAGGTTGCTGACCTCGTTCTCTCCCTGCAGCTCAATGAGTGTGATCTCGTCGGCAAAGTGATTGAACACCAGCACATACTTGTAGAGGATATAGAGCAGGTCGGGAGCATCATTGCGATCTTCCCTGCTTTCACGCACAGGAATGTTCTCGGTGTACTTCACGCAGTTGAAGGTGGTGTATCCGAAGAGACCGCACTCCTTCTGCTCCTC
>JADMKJ010000186.1 GCA_015478855.1 Proteiniphilum sp. | reverse complement strand
GGATGTGGGATGTGGGATGTGGGATGTGGGATGTGAGATGTGGGATGTGGGATGTGGGATTTGGGATTTGGGATTTGGGATGTGGGATTTGGGATTTGGGATGTGGGATGTAGGATTTGGGATGTGGGATGTAGGATTTGGGATGTAGGATTTGGGATTTGGGATTTGGGATGTGGGATGTAGGATTTGGGATGTAGGATGTAGGATTTGGGATGTGGGATTTGGGATGTGAGATTTGGGAAATGAAAAATGAAAAGTGAGGAATGAGGAGTGAAAAATAAAACCCAAACCGCTGGAAGTATCATCAATCCCAGCTATAATGCTTACCGCTTACCGCTTAAAAACAACTGACAACTGACAACCGATCACTGACAACTGACAACTGATAACTGACAACTGACAACTGATAACTGACAACTGACAACTGAACACTGACAACTGAAATATGGAACGAATTTTTATTGTGGGATATATGGGATCGGGAAAAACTACCGTGGGTAAACGTTTGGCGAAGTCACTCTCACTCACTTTCATCGATCTGGATGCCTATATACAGAACAGATACCGCAAATCGATCTCCGAACTTTTTACGGAAAAGGGCGAGGAGGAGTTTCGTAAGATTGAACGGGAAGCTGTAAGCGAGGTGGCTCAGTTCGAGGATGTGGTGATCTCAACGGGTGGGGGAGCACCTTGTTTTTTCGATAATATGGAGGTGATGAACAGGGCAGGGACCACAATCTACATCCGGGCTGACCCTGAAGAGCTTGCCGCCCGATTGCTTACATCCAAAAATGTACGTCCCCTCATCACCGGGAAACCGAAAGAGGAACTCATCCCCTTCATCACGCAACATTTGGCACAAAGAGAGCGTTATTACAATATGGCACAGATCGTTTACCATACAGAGCGGATGATGTCAAAAGAAGAGGTTCATCTAACGGTGAGCGCACTTGAAGAACAATTGAAAAACAGAAAGAAATAAATCATGTATGAATCCCAAAAAAGCACTTCCTTTTTCGTGAGGGAACTGCTCCTGAAAACAGAGAGACAAAATATCTCCACCGTGATCGGTATTCCGAAGGAAAATCAGGAAACAGAGAAACGACTGGCACTGACACCTGAAACAGTCTCACTACTTGTCTCGCTGGGTTACAGGGTTTTGCTTGAAGCGGGTGCGGGCCTGGCCATCAACTACTCAGATAGTTATTATGCCGAATCGGGTGCGGAGATCGTGGAGACCGCTGAAGAGGTTTTCCAGGCGAACCTGATCCTGAAGATCACCCCCCCCACACTACAGGAGGTGGAGATGATGCGACCACGAACGACGATCTATTCATTCCTCTATCTGCATCAACTATCCACTCCTCTACTGGAAAGGATGTCGGAAAAACGTATCAACGCACTCGCATACGAACTACTTTATGATAATTCGGGCGTCTCACCTTTTGTGACATCCATCTCTGAAATTGAGGGAGCTTCCTCCATTACATTGGCAGCCGAACTGCTGAGTAATGCACACGGCGGTAAAGGAATTCTGCTGGGAGGAGTGCCGGGCATTTCGCCTACCGAGGTGGTCATTATTGGCGCGGGTGTGGCCGGCACAATGGCAGCCCGTGCAGCACTGGCACTGGGTGCATCGGTAAAGGTGTTCGATGATGATATCCTGAAGCTGCGCACCATACGCCATGAGCTGGGCAGTCCTGTCTTTACCTCCACGTTGCAGCCTAATGTCCTCAGGAACGTGTTTCGTTCAGCCGATGTGGTGATTGGAGCCATGCAATACATCAACAAAACACATTTTTATCGGATCTCGGCTGACCTGATAGGGGAGATGAAACAGGGATCACTGATCATTGATTTGCGAATGGCGCAGGGGGGTTGTTTTGAAACTACCATGGAAGCGTGTCTTCCTGATCATCCTGTCCTCTTTGAGAAACAGGGGGTGCTCCACTTTTGTGAGATGAGCCTCAGTTCACGCGTTGCACGATCAGCTTCCATCGCCCTGAGCAACATTTTTATTTCAATGTTCACAGCCATGGGCGATTGCGGTGGTGTGGCCCATTTTGCCCGGTTCGACCGCGGCTTCGCTTCCGGGTTCTATATGTATGCCGGAAAAATGGTCAATTCCTATGTGGCTAACCATTTCAATTTCCCGGTATCAGATATAGGACTCTTCCTGCAGGGATATTAGGTGAGATTCAGACTGAAGGTTGCATCTCTTCCCGGTGTCTTCTTGCCAGCCTCCTCTGCAGCAGCATATACCAGATTAAAAGAATGCTCCCTTTAATGAGTGAAGTGATAGAAATAGCCCACCATACGCCCGTCACCCCGATACGCGATCCCAGAACGATTGCCAGAGGAATACGCAGCGTGTTGAAGATAATACTTATAACGGCTGGTGGCGTAGTACGGCCCAGGCCGTTGAACATCCCCTGTGTGGTCAGCTCCAGCATCATGAAGAGTTGAGAAAAGCCCAGCACCATCAAATATTGACCTCCCGCTTCGTATGCTGCTCTCTCGGGTACAAACAACGAAAAAATCGCTTCACCGTAATTGACAAACGCCAGGGTGACGACGATTCCCAGGGAACCCATCATCAAAAGTGTATACCTGAATGCATTGTTCGACCTGCCAAGCTTTCGCGCCGCAAAGTTCTGCGCCACGAAGCTTCCCAGAGCGGTGGAGAATCCATTGGAGGTGTTCCAGGTGATTCCCTCAATCTGTCCTCCTGTGGTCTGGCTGGTGATACCTAGATGCCCCCCGTACACCGAAGCGAAACGGGCCAGATTCATGTTTATAAAAGCAAAATAAATATTCATCGCAGCCACAGGAAGCCCCAGCTTCAGAATATTCAGGGTGTATGTTCTGCGAGGCCTGATCAGAAATTTGAATTTACCCAACAGACCGTTTTTCTTTTTCAGATGGCTGATAAAAAGCAGGAGCACCACTCCCTGCGACAAAACGGTCGCCAGTGCCGCTCCCTTCACTCCCATGGCAGGGAATGAACCTGCTCCGAATATAAAGAGGGGATCAAGTACAATGTTGATCACCAGGCCGGTTGCATTAAAATAAAAAGGAATGTCACTACGGCCGGAACCGATATATATGCCGGAGAAGTTGAGGATCAGAAACATAATTGGCAACCCGAGAGCAATCACCCGCAAATACCCTGCCGCTTCCAGGGCTATATTACTCTCCAGCTTGTAAAAGGATACATAGGGATGGGGAAAAAGAAAGAAGAACAACCCGAAGAACAGACCCAGGATGATGGCGATGGTAGTGGTATGGGAAGCATAGAAAGAGGCTTTATCCAGTCGCCGTGAACCAATCGACTGACCGATGGATATCTCGGCACTCACCTTGGAGATGAGTGCTACGGAATTCATCATCCACATAAGCATCCCCACAGAACCTATGGCAGCAACTGATTTGCTGCCAAGACGTCCTATCCAGATGATATCCACCAGGTTATAGGTCATCTGTATAAAACTGATGGCCATCAGTGGTAGCGACAGCGAGATCAGCTGGCGGAATATACCTCCCTGCGTCAGATCGCGAACAGTTGATGTATGTAAACGATGATCCTCCACGAACCGTTTTTTTTGGATAAAAAAAGGAAGTAACCTGTGTTGTTACTTCCTTTGAGAGCGGAAGACGGGGCTCAAACCCGCGACCCTCAGCTTGGAAGGCTAATGCTCTATCAACTGAGCTACTTCCGCAAAAATTGATTTGATGATTTACTGATGTGCCGATTTGTTGATTTAATTATCACATTATCGAATCATTACATCATCGAATCAAGCCAGTGGGCAGTGATGGATTCGAACCACCGTAGGCGTAAGCCAGCTGAGTTACAGTCAGCCCCATTTGGCCACTCTGGTAACTGCCCAATTTTTTCGAGCCACAAAGGTAATAAAACTATTGGTATTTCGAGTGAAGAGCAATCATTTTTAATGCTGTGATGGCTGCTTCATCACCTTTGTTGCCGTGTCTTCCCCCAGATCTGGCTTTGGCCTGATCAAGCGTGTTTGTAGTGAGCAGACCAAAAATCACAGGAACATTGTAATCTAGATTCAGTTGCGTGCTCCCCTGTGTCACACTTTCACATACGAAGGTGAAGTGGGGTGTCTCGCCCTGAATCACACAACCCAGAATGATCACGCTGTCAAGGTTGGCTTTTTCTATCAGTAACTTTGCTCCGTAAGTAAGCTCAAAGCTTCCCGGCACATGCTCCACGATAATATCTTCACTCTCCACGCCGAATTTAAGCAGCGTATCGTACGTACCGCGTAACAGGTTTCCGGTGACAGAGTAATTCCACTCCGAAACCACAATACCTATTCGTTTACCCTTACCCTGAGGTACCGATGTGGGATCGTATGATGAGAGATTATGCAGTTCAGTTGCCATGCTTATTTCGTTTCTTTCAGCATTTCAGCCTGTTTGATGTACTTGTCGGCCTCCTGTGCTTCGGGTGAGTTGATGTAATCTTCCTTAATCTGCGTGAACACCTCTATTGCTTTGTCATAGTTAGCGCCATCAAGATAAGCCACACCTGCCTTTTTGTAGTAGATAGGGCTCAGCAACTGGTCGTCCGACTCTTTGGCGGCCTTGAGAAAGCTGGTTATCGCCTTGTCGGTCTGACCCATGTTCATCTGCACATCACCGATGGCACCACTAACGGCCGAAGTTATCAGCAGATCACCTCCTTTAAACTTTTTCAGATGTTCCAGTGCCTTCTCGTTATTTCCCAAACGATTATAGGAAATGCCTGCATAAGCGCGGGCCAGGTCAGCTGTTTTGGTACCTTTATACTGATTGATGATTGATTCAAAACCGATATAATCATTTCCGTTGCCAAAGAGAGCCAGAGAATCCTCTCCATTTTGGAAATAGCGTTCCCCCTTGAAGATGGCAGCATGTGCCTTCTCATTACGGGGTATCTTGTATAAGTAGTTGTATGCAAGAAAACCTCCTACCGCGATTACAACGATAAGCAATCCTATTAAAATGGATTTCTGATTTTTTTCCAGAAACTGTTCAGAAGTGGTTAATGCTTCACCGATATTTTCAAAATTCTTTTCGGCTTTCGACTCTTTTGTTTTTTTTGCAGACATACCTTATTGAAAAAATGTTACGTTTGTTTTTAGAGATGCAAAAGTAATTGTTTTTAAGTGATAAATAAAATTTAGAAGCCTGTTTTTTCAGAAATGTGATGGCACGCTTTAATCTTTTTCGTACGTTTGCAGTCTAATGAGCAGTTCAGCTACCTGAATTATGTGGGTTGAAGAATCATCTTTAGGCTTTAGGATGATGCTATGGGCAGACCGTGATTTAAATAAAATGTAATCATATGAAAAAATATATACTTACTTTAGTCATTTTAGTGATTAGTCTGTTTACCGTTGACGGGCAAATTGATGCCGGTTTCACAACTGTACCGGTGGTGAACGGGAAAGTGGTCTTTGAGCAGTATATCCTCGCAGATCAGGGTGTGGGAACAGATCAGAAATATGCTCTCCTGCAAAAGTGGGGAAAGCAGAAATTTACAGGTAATCCGATGCTGTCGGGAATCCGTTTCGATGATAAGACGAGAAGTGTTACAGTAAGTACCAGGGATGAACTGATCCTTCCGGAGAATAGCGTGGGTGTGAACGAAAAGATAATCATGAGTTACCGTTTCGACGCTTCCATCACCAACGCAGGATGTATGCTTGTGGTAAGGGACATCACCTATCAGATTACGCAGAAGGATGCTGCATCCTTCTTCCCGAAGGTTTATACCGCTGAACAGACCATCACCGACCAGGCTGCAAATGCCACCGGAGAGGAAGGTATACGGAGGAATGCCATCCGTAACGAAACCCTGTCGGTATTGAACAATCTCTATGCTGAGATCTCTGCAATTTTTTAATTCGGAGTTTCTCACCCATGATGAGAAGTATTGAATAGATTACTTCTGACACGCATCACCGGGCATCAACGAATTATCTAATTATGTATGAACGATGAAATTAATTTGCCTGTTTTTTTGGTAAATTAAAATTATATGCTTAATTTTGCGCCCTGAATTATCGGGAAGATGCTGTTCCGTGAAGAGGGAAAACAACAAAATACACAATATAGCAATGTCTAAGATTTGTCAAATAACAGGGAAAAAAGCAATGGTTGGAAACAACGTTTCTCACTCTAATGCGAGGACGAAACGTAAATTCAACGTAAATTTGTTCAAGAAGAAGTTTTTTTGGGTGGAAGAAGATTGCTGGATCAGTTTGAATATATCAGCATCCGGTTTGCGCACCATTAATAAAATTGGATTGGATGCAGCTTTGAAAAAAGCCGCTTCTAAAGGGTATTTAAACGCATAACGAGAAGGAGAAATCAGCAATGGCAAAAAAAGCAAAAGGAAACAGAGTGCAGGTGATCCTGGAATGTACGGAACACAAAGAGAGCGGCATGCCCGGCACTTCCAGATATATTACCACAAAGAACAGGAAGAATACAACAGAGCGGTTGGAGTTGAAGAAATATAACTCCGTGTTGAAGAAGATGACTGTTCATAAAGAAATTAAGTAAAACAAATTAGACTATGGCAAAGAAATCGGTTGCGGGATTCCGCGATAAACATACAACCACAGGGCGCAGTCATACCAAAGTGATCAAAATGGTGAAATCGCCCAAGACTGGCGCATACAGCTTCAGAGAAGAGATGATCCTGAACGATCAGGTAAAGGATTATTTCACGAAATAAGTTCAATGAAGAGAGACTTTTCCCTGCCCTGAATAGATAGACAAGTTTATCATTGCTTCAGCTTAGCGGAAAAGTCAGTTAAAAATATGTAAAAGCTTCCCTGTGCCAAAACGCAGGGAAGTTTTTTATTGACTATTTCGTAGATTTGCATATATTACAGTAGCAATTCACATCTGCCGGCTGCGAAATCAAAAGTATATTACAGTTTAATCATACACTGCGCTATGGGTTTTTTTGACAGATTCTCAAAAGGGAAAAAAGATACATTGGATAAAGGTCTCGAAAAAACAAAAGATAGTTTTTTTTCCAAGATCACCCGCGTCGTTGCCGGCAAGTCGAAAGTCGATGACGATGTGCTTGACGAGCTTGAAGAGGTGCTGGTCTCCTCCGACGTGGGAGTAGATACAACCCTTAAGATAATTGAGAGGATTGAAGAACGCGTAGCCCGGGATAAGTATGTAAGTACCGATGAACTGACAACCATCCTGCGCGATGAGATAGCCCTGCTGCTCACAGAGAATAACAGCGACGACCTTTCCGATTTCTCCCTGCCTGAAGGGAAGAAACCCTATGTCATCATGGTGGTGGGAGTGAATGGTGTGGGCAAAACAACCACCATCGGTAAGCTGGCTTACCAGTTCAAACAAAAAGGATTATCCGTCTACCTGGGTGCTGCCGACACGTTCCGTGCTGCAGCCGTGGAGCAGCTTGATATCTGGGGAGAGAGGGTGGGAGTGCCCGTGGTGAAACAGAATATGGGATCCGATCCTGCCTCTGTAGCTTTCGATGCGGTCAGTTCGGCAAAGGCACACGATGCCGATGTGGTCATCATCGATACTGCAGGACGTCTTCACAACAAGATCAACCTTATGAATGAGCTCACCAAGATAAAGAATGTGATGGGGAGGATAATCCCCGATGCTCCGCATGAGGTGCTTCTGATCCTTGACGGCTCCACCGGACAGAACGCATTTGAACAGGCTAAACATTTCACCGCTGCAACCGAGGTGACAGCACTTGCCATCACCAAGCTCGATGGCACTGCCAAGGGTGGAGTGGTGATCGGCATCTCCGATCAGTTCCGTATTCCCGTGAAATATATCGGGTTGGGTGAAGGAGTTGAAGACCTGCAGGTATTCAGGAGGAAAGAGTTTGTAGATTCACTTTTCGGAGAGTGAAGGTATAGAACAGTTTTGCTTCACCAAATGAGCAATGAGCAGTGTACAGCTTGTATGTGTTATCTCCTAACGAGTACCTTTCGAAAATCGAATGATGATAAAAAATAAAATAGATGTGGTCACACTGGGTTGTTCCAAAAACCTGGTCGATTCTGAATTGCTGATGCGCCAGCTTATCGCCAACGGCTATACAGTTGCACATGACCCCGAAACAGCAAAGGGGGATATCGCCGTGATCAATACCTGCGGCTTTATAGGCGATGCAAAAGAGGAGTCGATCAATATGATTCTCTCTTTCGCTGAAGCAAAAAAGAGGAACAAACTGAAGAAACTCTACGTTATGGGCTGCCTGTCAGAGAGATACAAGCAGGAGCTGACAGATGAGATCCCTGAGGTGGACAAGTTTTATGGTAAGTTCGACTGGAAAGAGCTGATTGCCGATCTGGGCAAATCCTATTACAAAGAGCTGGAATTTGACCGTTCTCTCTCCACACCGCCCCATTATGCTTATGTCAAGATTTCGGAAGGATGCGACAGGACCTGTTCCTACTGCTCCATCCCATTGATAACAGGGAAATATAAGTCACGCCCCATCGAAGAGATCGAAGAGGAGGTCCGTCATCTGGTGGCCGAAGGGGTGAAGGAGTTTCAGTTTATCGCGCAGGACCTGACCTACTATGGTCTCGACCGTTACAAAGCGATGAAGCTGCCCGAACTGATTGAGCGTGTGTCAGATATAAAAGGTGTAGAGTGGATTCGTCTTCATTATGCCTATCCGGCACACTTCCCCAAAGATCTGCTACGTGTGATGCGTGAGCGTGACAATGTATGCAGCTACCTCGATATTGCATTGCAGCATATCAGCGACAACATGCTGAAGATCATGCGACGTAATATCACCAGGCAGGAGACCATCGATCTGATTCAGCATATCAGGGAAGAGGTGCCCGGCATTCATCTGCGTACCACCATGATGGTGGGTCACCCCGGTGAGACAGAGGCCGACTTTGAGGAGTTGCTCGATTTCGTGCGGCAGACCCGCTTTGAACGTTTGGGTGCTTTCCCCTACTCACACGAGGAGGATACATACAATGATAAGCACTACAGCGACGATGTGCCGGCAGCAGTGAAACAGGAGAGAATGAACCGACTGATGGAGTTGCAGGAAGAGATCGCCCTCTCGGTGAACGAAGAGAAAGTGGGTAAAACAATGAAGGTGATCATCGACAGGGAGGATGATGAGTTTTACATCGGCCGCACCGAATATGACTCACCTGAAGTGGATGGTGAGATACTGATCAGTAAAGAGAGAGTGTTGACGATTGGCAGTTTCTGCAACGTGAAGATTGAATCGGCACATCCCTTCGACCTCTTCGGTACGCCTGAAGTTTAAACCGGTCAGGCAGATATTTATCCAACCCGTCAAATCAACGAATCAGTAAATCATTAAATCATCAAATCATCAAATCATCAAATCGTCAAATCGTTAAATCGTCAAATCAACAAATCATCAAATCAACAAATCAACAAATCGTCAAATCAACAAATCGTTAAATCGTTAAATCGTTAAATCAACAAATCAGTTATGATGACAAACGAAGAGCTTATTACCGAACTGTCACGACGCCTCAACTGGCCGGAAACGAAAGTGGCGGAGACGCTGGAGGCGGCCGTGGAAGTGATGAACGCCAAACTGACTGAAAACATTCCTCTCTCATTGCAGGACCTCGGTGATTTTATTACCCGCAGAAAAACAGAATATATCTCGGTAAATCCCCGGAACAACGAGAGATGGCTTATTCCCCCCGCTATTGAACTGCTCTTTGAAGCTGCTCCTGAACTGAAGGAGAGACTGTTAAAAAACATATGAGAATAACCTGAGGTATGTGTATCATGCATACATAAAGAAAAGCAGATATGGATAGAACGGAAAGAACCGGCATCAGTGAGATCGCTTCGATACTGTCAACGAAGAATGAAAAGACCACAAAAGAGGATGCCACGCTTTTTTTGAAGAAATGGATCGATGTGATCTTCGATTCACTTGCAGATAAAAAACAGGTGGAGGTGAACGGGTTCGGTACATTCGGTTTTTCGCAAATAAGAGAGCGTGAAACGGCTGAACAAATTGAAGCGGGTAAGGAAGAGGTTGCCTACTACTACAAAGTTGGGTTTACACCCCATGATACGCTCAAAAACAGTGTCAACATCTTTTTTTCTAACTTCGAGCCATCACTGTTGAATGAGGGTGTGACCTTCGATGCTCTTCCTGAGGTGATTGCCGGAGAGGAGGATGTAGAGGAGTACATCTATAACCATATGCAAAAAATGGTCTCACTTCCCAAACGGCAGATCGGGGCAACAGAGACTCCGGCAGCGGAGTTCCCGGTAGCAGAAACACAGGCAGTAGAAATTCCGTCAGCAGAGACCCCTGAAACAGAACTCCGGGAAACGGAGACTCCTGAAGCAATTATACCTGAAGCAATTATACCTGAAGCAGAGACCCCTGAAGCAGAGACCCTCGAAGCAGAGACCCCTGAAGCTGAACTCCGGGAAACAGAGACTCCGGCAGCGGAGATCCTATCAGAAGAAATTCCGGAACCGGAAATTCTCGCTGCAGAAGAGGCAGCAACAGCCGAAACGAGCACGGAAGAGACGAACCAGCCGGTAAACACCATCGTGCCGGATAAGACAATTGAGAAAGAGAACATAATCGATGCGGAAGGGACTGTCGAACAGAAAGAAGAAGTTAAGCATGCTTCACCATTGTCCAATGTATTGTCTGAATCCCTGCGTCATTTATCACCCGAACCCCAGCTCTCGGACACCTCCATATTCCGTGAAAGAGTGAGAAAACGGGGAAAACAGCATCGTGTCTGGATTCCGATATTAGGAGGTATGGCAATCATTGTTGCCGCTCTTTTTTTTTTCGGGGAGACTCACGGAAGCAGCAGGAGTAATCTTTAACCGACATGAGGTAAAGGAAAAAAAACTATCTGTAAGAAATCATTCCGGCGTGTCAGAGGAGATGAACTCAAACAGACAAACATCATCACCGGAAGATGTGGTGCATCTTCTGAAGTCAGACACTGTCGCAGCGGAGTTGCAAAAGAGTAAGGTAGCACCTGCCGGGGAAAACAGACCAGGCACTGTGGACACACCGGCTGCTATTACGGCCGGGAAAATAGTGGAAAGGATCACTTTGACACAGGGACAAACACTCCGGCTGCTTGCACTTGATCTTTTTGGGAATCGCGAATTTTGGGTTTATATCTATCTTGAAAACAAAAAAAACATCCAAAACCCAAATGTTGTTCCCATTGGTACAGAACTGGTTATTCCCGATCCAGTGCATTACAATATCAATGCTACAGAACCGCAGTCAGTTGAGTCAGCCAGAGAACTTGGGGATAAGATTCTTAACAATATAAAAGGCAAATAAAAATATAGCAGCATCACGCTGAATGTTGTATATTTGTCATTTACAAAATATATTTATTAAAGGCCCTTTAATCAATTTAATTTTTAATCATGCCAAAGTTTATTCCATTTCACCTGTTGTTGCTGGCGCTTGTGTTCTCAGCATGTAATGCAAATTTGTCAAAGGAATCCGATGCAGATGATTCTTCAAAGTATGTGATTAAAACCGGGATATCTGAACGTCCTGCGGGACAAAAGGATGTACTTGGTTTAGTAGCTCCAAAGATTGACACTGTGCGGGTTGGATTTATCGGACTCGGTATGCGGGGACCCGGTGCAGTGGAACGTTTCACTCACATCCCCGGAACGAAAGTTGTAGCCCTTTGTGATCTGCATGCCGACAGGGTTGAGAAAACCCAGTCAATCCTCGACAAAGCAGGATTGCCTCGTGCAGCTGAATACAGCGGAAGTGAAGAGGCATGGAAGGAGCTGGTTGAGCGTGATGATATCGACCTGATATATATAGCTACTGACTGGAAACGTCATGCCGCCATGATGGTCTATGCCATGGAGCAGGGCAAGCATGTGGC
>JADMKJ010000185.1 GCA_015478855.1 Proteiniphilum sp. | reverse complement strand
CCCCGTCGGGGAAGAGCGATGTGCAGACACCCCTGTTCACCTCTATGCGTGCGATAGGTTTCAGTGCCAGGTAGGAGATGCTGTTCTCGTTGGCGTGGAAGTCGGAGCTCTCCAGCAGGGCGGACTGTGGAAAAGTATCCCTCACTTTCAGGTAGACGCTCACGGGGGTATGGAGGTCGCCCATGATCTTTTTGCTGTTGGTTTTAAATTTGTATTGCATAGGGTTTTGTTTTAGCTGTAAGTGATAAGCTGTAAGCTGTAAGCGATAAGCTCTTTAGGAGCTGGCTTTGCAGCATCAGCGGTTTTGTTTTATGAATGGCGGTCAGCGGTCGGCTTTCAGCGTTCAGTTTTTTAGTTGGGTTGTTGTTGTTTTCAGCGGTCTGTCTTAATTCTTTACATCCCAAGTCCCAGATCCCAGATCCCAAGTCCCAGATCCCACATCCCAAGTCCCAGATCCCACATCCCATATCCCACATCCCAAATCCCATATCCCATATCCCAAATCTAAAATCTTTCTTCATACTTGAAATAGGTCTCCAGATCCTTGTCGCCTCTTCCCGAGAGGGTGAGGACCACCACATCACCGGGAGCGAAAGTCATCTTCTCCAGTGCGGCCAGCGCATGTGCCGACTCCAGCGCGGGGATAATGCCTTCATTCCGGGTAAGTTCGAACGCTGCGCGGAGAGCCTCATCGTCAGTGATGGCCAGCACCCGCGCCCGTTTAACCTGAGCCAGGTAAGCGTGAATGGGGCCGATACCGGGATAGTCGAGCCCGGCAGAGATGGAGTAAGGTTCCGTGATCTGACCGTCCTCTGTCTGCATCAGCAATGTTTTACAGCCATGGAGTACCCCCGGTCTACCCAAGTGGATGGTTGCAGCCGACTCACCACTATCTACCCCTTTACCCCCTGCCTCAGCCAGGAGAATCTGCACCTTGTCATTATTCAGATACTCGTAGATGGTTCCCGCAGCGTTGCTGCCACCACCCACGCAGGCCACCAGCCAGTCGGGATAGTCACGCCCCTCCTTCACCGTCAGCTGTAGTTTGATCTCCTTGCTGATCACCGACTGCAGCCGGGCCACCAGGTCGGGATAGGGATGGGGTCCGATGGTTGATCCGATGATGTAATGGGTGTCGGCAGGGTGACTGCACCAGTCGCGGATAGCCTCGTTGGTGGCATCCTTCAGCGTCATGTTGCCCGAGGTGACAGGCACCACTGTGGCACCCAGCATCTCCATCTTCTTCACGTTCACCTGCTGCCGCTCCACATCGGTCCTTCCCATGTAGACGGTGCAGGGCATCTGCATCAGGGCGCAGACGGTGGCGGTGGCCACGCCGTGCTGACCGGCACCTGTCTCAGCGATGATCCGTGTCTTGCCCATCTCACGTGCGATCAGTATCTGCCCGATGGTGTTGTTGATCTTATGTGCGCCCGTATGGTTGAGATCCTCTCTTTTCAGGTAGATCTTCGCCCCGTAACGCTCCGATAGTTGCCGGGAGAGATAGAGCGGCGAGGGACGTCCCACATAGTCACGCAACAGTGAATCGAAATCAGCCTTGAAACGCTCGCTTCCGATGATACGTAGATATGCCCCCTCGAGATCAGTTATGCACTTGTGCAGTATCTCGGGGATGTAAGCTCCTCCGAACTCGCCGTAATATCCTTTCTTATCAATTGAAAATTGCTGCATCTGTTGTTCTGTTAAATTTGTATGCCTGGTCGGTTTTCTAAACCTGTTTTTTATCACTTATCATTCGCTTGCCGTTCTGCCGGTCGTTGCTGTCTAAAATCAAAAAACCCGTCGCAGGATCTGCGACAGGCTCTTTATATTTTTTTTAATGAACTATAAATGCATGATTCTTCTCCTTACGACTTTGTGAGTTGTAAGCAGCGCCACCAATATCTGTTCATTAATAAATTTGTCATAATTCGTTCAATTGTCTGCAAAGAAATAGTATTTGAAATAAATTTGCAACTCTTTCTCTGTTTTTAACATATTTATTTTTGATAACGATCCAAATGATCCATCTTTTTTCTCTCTTTTTTGCTTCCTCCATATCGTCCGATACCGATGCCGTATAAAAATGCACCTACTGAACCTCCGACCAACAGGAAGAAAATATACCTGTTCCATACCGCTTCGGGGTTGATATAAAGTACAATGGCTCCTACCAACAAAACGAGAATGGACAATATGAGTGCTTTCTTGTTGATCACATCAGTTCTGCCTCAAACCCGGTACGTTTGATGGTCTTCACAATATCTTCCGCGTTAAGTGCTTCCGTCTCCACAGTCAGTATTTTATCGGGGTTGTCTATATCCACATTCCACGACTGTATACCCTCTTTCCTGTCGAGGAAAGGAGTGACCTTGGCAAGAC
>JADMKJ010000184.1 GCA_015478855.1 Proteiniphilum sp. | reverse complement strand
TTTTCTGCATCTACAATAAAAGAGACCTCCCTGTTAGGGAAGGTGGAATTTGAATTACATCTTATCTGCTCATGAAACGAATTGCATTGAGAACCTACGGCAAAATGATCGCCTTCCTGTTGAGTCTGTATGGATTCCTCCTGGGATGTAACATCGGCGTGGACCCGGTCGTAGAGTATGGTGTTCCCTCAGCTGATTTTAAAGTGAAAGGAGTGGTGGAAAGCGCAGTCACAGGAGAGGCAATCACCAATATCCGGGTGATTGTGAAAGAACCTTATTCGATGAAAGCGGATACCACATTCACCGATGCCGGCGGCGCTTATTCGATGGAGGCAAAACATATTATCGGCTTCCCTGTCACCCTGTATGCCGATGACGTCGATGGTGAAGCAAACGGAATGTTCAGCTCCGACAGTATGGTGGTGAGATGGGAGGATGTGACACGCATAAAAAAGGGAGATGACAGGTGGTATGATGGTGTTTTCGAGAAAAACGATGCCCATTTCAGCTTGAAAAATGTGCCAGCCCTACCGATGTATGGCGTCCGTCCCGCAGGTGAAACAGACTAAGCGGTGTTAAAATGAATATGTCAAAAAAAGCCCTCCTTGATTTGTATTTTCATCACAGGAGAATACAGGCACAGCTGCATGAGCTCACCTACCTGTTCTGGGAATGCACCTTGCGGTGCAGTTTCTCATGTGTTCACTGTGGCAGCGACTGCACACGTGACTCCATCGTGCCTGATATGCCCCGGGAGGATTTCCTGCAGATCCTCTCCGATCTGCGTCCGCATCTCAATCCTCACAAGACAATGATCGTGCTCACCGGTGGTGAGCCCCTTATGAGAAGTGATCTGGAAGAGTGCGGAAAAGCAATGTATGAGATGGGCTACCCCTGGGGCTTCGTCACAAACGGGTGGGGACTTACGCAATATCGGCTTAATGCCCTTCTCGATGCCGGGTTGCGCTCCGTCACCATCAGCCTGGATGGCTATTCAGAGGAGACGCATGAGTGGTTCCGCGGTAAACAAGGCTCATGGCTCAGGGCCTTGAAGGCTATCTCCTACGTAACCTCCGTGCCCGATCTTGTTTACGATGTGGTTACCTGCGTCAACAAACGAACCATCGCGGAGCTCAACAGCATCAAAGAGTTGCTTATCTCCCTCGATGTAACCCACTGGCGCCTCTTCACCATCTTCCCCAAAGGGCGGGCAAAAGATGACCCACTGCTGAAGCTCACCGTTGATGAGTTTGTACATATGATGGATTTCATCTCTGATACACGCAAAGAGGGCAGAATAAAAGTATCCTACGGTTGCGAAGGTTATCTGGGCGATTATGAGATGGAGGTGCGTGATGCTCCCTTCTTCTGTCAGGCGGGAATACATATAGCATCAGTACTTGCCAACGGTGATATAAGTGCCTGCCCCAGCCTGAGAGGCGACTATGTACAGGGTAACATCTACAGCGATGATTTCCTGGATGTATGGAACTCCCGTTTTCAGGTGATGCGCAACCGCCGCTGGACCAAAACGGGTAAATGTGCCACCTGCAAGGCATATAAATATTGCCAGGGGAACGGGTTACACCTGCGTGATGAGAAAACCGGGGAACTGCTGCAGTGTCATCTCGAGATGATGGGTCAATCGCCCGGTCAACCTGTGTCAACCCCTAAACGAACACTTGCAGAGGTGCTCCGCTTTTTCACCTGACTGTTCATTGAACAGACAGACTGACTGGCTGCTCCATCCCCGGGCAGCTGTTTTTTCAATTGCGTTAATTCTTGAATATAAAATATACCGCCAGTACGAGTAGAAAAAATCCGATCAGGTGGTTCAGCTTCAGCTGCGTCTGAAATGCGATCGATGAGAAAAGCACAAAGATTACCAGGGTGATCACTTCCTGCATCACCTTCAGCCATTAAATCGGCATTGCTCTTACCCCTGTGGCTGTGAACACCAGATCAACTTCATTGTTATAGATACAAAGCAAGGATATAAAAAAACAAAATATGAAGAAAGCATTACTGATCGTCGATGTGCAGAATGATTTCTGTCCCGGGGGCGCTCTGGCAGTGAAGGATGGGGACAAGGTGGTGCCGGTGATCAACAGCATCATGGAGCGGTTCGACCTGGTGATCTCCTCGCAGGACTGGCATCCTGCCGACTCCGTACATTTTGAGAAATGGCCGCAACATTGTGTCGCCGGCACGGCGGGAGCCGACTTTCATCCGGAGCTGGATATTGAAAAGATTGACCTGCGACTGTTCAAGGGCACGGAGAACAGGGACGATGGTTACTCCGCCTTCGAGGCCACCAACGCCTCATTGACTGCTTTTCTGCAGGAGCGCAGTATTCAAACGCTGTATGTATGTGGTCTGACGAC
>JADMKJ010000183.1 GCA_015478855.1 Proteiniphilum sp. | reverse complement strand
CTTTGATGACCGGAGGATCTTCTTCGGTGCGGTTTGCTGTAATTGACTGAGAAGGCCCTGTTGTCCAGTCTGTGATCTCACCGGTGGAGATAACCGGTTCCTCATCGGTCTGGAGCGTAACGTTAAAGAGATAACAGGACGACTGTACCAGTGGATTGGTAAAGAGACCGGCTAATGGTACCTTGAATACCTGCTCATCCGCTAAAATAAACCAAAGGTGACTCTCAGACAGATCAGTGCCGGGAAGCAATATAGCCTCAGCAAAGGTGCCATCTTTACTTACTCCCAAAGTAATATCTGTTACTCCGGAGGGTGCGGAGAGCGTTCCGCTCACCAGATCGAACGTGCTCTCCGTGGGCACGCCGGTGATAATCACCGACAGCCCGCTCAAATCAATCGATCTGTAGTGGGCTATCTGAAACACCATCTTAGTGAGCTGGTATGAAAACAAAAGATTGACGTTGGGATTGCCCATATTTCTGCCGGTGGCGTTGTCAGAGTACAACAGATCAATGGCAGTCTGATTTGATTGAACCATAAGATTCACAGGATAGATGAACCCGGTGAAATCCTCCCGGTAGGGATAGTAACTGATAAAATCAACACTTGATCCGCTGAAGGGGAAGTAAAGAGAATCGGATGGATTCTCCGGTGCAAAACCTGTAGTGTCGTTATAGCGATATTCCACATTCAGTGCCAGTGCCGATGCATCGAGACCAGCACCCTCTTTGATCATATAAACCCCAATGGCATCACCCTCCTCCCATGAGGTGTTGGTTGCACGGGTCTTCATCCCTTCAATCTCAGCATTGAGACGCACACTTTTACTTACCCTTAACGGGTCAATGATTTCTCCTTCGCACGATAATAAGATAAAACAGATTAACGGCAAAATAAAATTCTTACATTTCATGATGCTCAACATTTAATTGTTAGAAAATATGTAAAAAGAATCTTATTTGCGCAAAGAATATGTGCAAAAGACGGAGAGTTGCAAGATTAAATTTATATCAAAAACAAGCAAATAAATTAAGAAAAAAAATCAAAAAAACAGGCCTCTATTTTTTTATTTAGATTGGTTATAAAAAAGGTGATCTGATCTGTTCATTTACAGGTTTACATCATAGGTCACTTTGTATCTGCCGCTTTGAATTGTCAGTGATTTTTCGCTGCCTCCGGCAATGCTCTGTTCATCACCGTTGATAGTGATATCTGTTACCTCATCGGGTAGTACCACCTCAGCTTCTGATCCCACAGGGATCTCAATTTCCATCTCCATGGTATGGCCATTCAATGTCCAGTGGACCATCACTGTTCCATATGGCGTCTCCTTTGATGTTTTTGCCCAGGTAACCCCCTTCGGTATTTGTGGATCAATACGGATTTTACGGTAACCGGGAATGTTTTCTGCCGGAGTGATCCCTCCAACAGCCTGATAAAACCAGGATCCGATGGCGTTGTAGCAATTGTGGATATGACTTCGTTCACCGTTCCAGTGCTCCCAGGTGGTGGTGGCTCCGTTATCAATCATATAGAGAAAGCCGGGATAATCTCTCTTTTTCAGCATAGTGTACATCAGATCAGCAGCTTCATTCCTTACAATCCATTCCGTTAAAACAGGCAAGCCAACAAGCCCTGTAGCCAGATGTCCATCGCGATTCACTTCCGTTTCATGATAGAGTGACTGTTCTACCGCTTGCAACTTATCCTGCGGCACAACCCCCGCAATCATCGGGAAAGCCAGATCGATCTGTGTGCCGGTAGCGTAGGTATTGTTTGTCTCATCAAAAAAAGTGTCGTGAATCAACTTTTGAAGCGCTAGCTTTTGGGAGGCATACCTTGTTGCATCTTCGGCTTTGCCCAGGATCTGAGCGATCTGTTGCATATTGTCGAAACAGACTGCAATAAAAGCATTATTGACAAGGTCAACCGACGATTCATCGGTCTGATCAATTCCTTCGGGGGTAGCCCAGTCGCCCAGGTACCAGTTACGATAATCGGTGTCGGGCCACTGTTTCAACAGACCGTTCACCTGATGCTTTTCTACATAACCCAGCCATTGCTGCATCACCGGATAATATCTCTCCAGCACCCGTCTGTCTCCATAATTCATATAGGTCTGCCATGAAGCAGAAATAATAAAACCACACCAGTAAGGGCCTCCCCCTGCGTTATATGGATTGGGGGCCGTATGGGGCATTCCCCCATCTTCACGGATTACATCGGCCCATGCCTGAAGCCAGTTATTGTATAGTGGTCCCAGGTTAAACATCGTCTGCGCTGTCAGGGTGGATGCATTGCCGTCGCCACCATATCCAAGCCGTTCAATCTGCGGACAATCGACAAAATCACCCCCGATAGAGAGACATTGAAGTGTATAGCGAACCATATCGTGGATAGCATTCATATCTCCGTCGGAGCACTCAAACGAAGATGCTGTTTCAAAGCCGGTGCGGACAAGGTATGCATTTATCGACTCTTTCTCAGGGGTCTGCTGCAAGCCTGTAATCCTTATATATCTGAATCCGTGGTAATTAAACTTGTTGATAAATGTCTCAGCTGCTTCTCCGGAGGCGATATACCTGTCATATAGATTCTGGTCGTTAAAATGATTCTCCTCCAGGAGGAAGTCACAATAATCGATCTTGATCTCCTGTGATCTGCGTAATGCAGGAAACGCAATCTCTACCCATCCGGTGAGGTTGGTCCCCATGTCAATGAGGAAGGTGTCGGGTGCGATCTCAGTTACCGATGATGGAGTGATTGTCTTGACGATAATATTCTGCTCCGTCATTTGTGGTGTTGACTTATGTCCCGGCACATCGATCAGCGTGACCGGCTTCCAGGGGTTCTCCCGATTGTGGGTCATCAGATCCCTCTGTGCCAGAGTACCATCAATGATCTCACCTCCAAACTGGTGGGGGCGCCAGTTACCATGACGGGTATAACTGCTTTTCCTTCCCTTCCAGGTTTGGTCTGTTGTCAGGATAACCTCACTGCTGTTGTTTTCAACCTTTTCCAATTGAGCCCTCACCACCGGACCGTTATTGACCACACCCGGCAACCCTTCGGTGTACCATCCGCTCCCCAGCCAGAGGATCAGATCATTTTCCCCCTTTTTCAGGTGGCCGGAGATGTCATAGGTGTTGATCAAAGAGCGTTTATCGAACTGTGAGACAGCCGGTGCAAGCACTCCGTTGCCCACCCGCTCGCCGTTGATATATACCTCATGGTATCCCAGTGAGTTGACATGCAGGAAATAGGCTGCATCGGTTTTATCCACTTCAAATGTGCTGAACAGTTGAGGACATTCACGGTATCCGTTTGCACTGTTGTAGGCAATAAAGGATGCTTTCCAGTCACTTTCGTCCAGCAACCCGATCGTGAGCCGCGCCGGTTCACTCCAGGGGGACAGGCTCCCTGTCTCATCCCATATCCTCACCATCCACCAGGCCGCCGTTCCGGAGTCCAGCTGCTGACCCTGATAAGAGACAAACAGTGATGCAGCGGAATCTACCCTGCCTGAGTTCCACAGATCAGCTCTCCTTTCCGATAGTCTCGATAGATCGCTGGCCACGATGATTTGAAAAGCTTTCTGGGAGGTCCCGTTCTTATGGCTTTCAATTTTCCAGCTAAAACGAGGATCCATCGTGTCAAGTCCGAGTGGGTTCTGCAGGTTTTCGCAACGCAGGTCGTATACTGTGGCGGTGTCGTCTATGTCACATCCATATGCTACAAGAGCAATGAACAGAAAAAAAATGGCTGTAGCCTGTCTCATGTGGTTATTCATATTCTCCATGTTCTTTTTTATCCGTATAAAACCTGTGTTCATGTGCTGCAATCTCTATTTCTCTCTTTCCCGGGTGGTATAGGGATCGTATGCACCGCTCATCACCTCCTTTACCGCCTGCAGGTAGTCAAAACCATTCAGCATATCAGGCAGCAGATAGCTACCCTCCACCCATTCATTCCAGGCGTTGATAGTGATCAGCCTGGGTTGATCGGGATGGCTGTCGGCGTACTGCTTCGCCAGTGAGAGGAGAGCGGCAAAACTCTCAGCTGTCTGATGGTGGCGTACCACATCTTTGGCGCCTTTTGCCGGAAACCGGGGGGTGTCGTCCCACCCTACGGAGACACATGGGAATACAGGCACATCAAGGATGGCATCCATCTGCTCACGTAGTCTGACCGCATGTTCACCATAGCGCAGGTAATCCTCATTCAGTCCTCCCATGTTGTACATGGCAACGCTGTTGAATCCCATCTGCTCTACTCTTTCTGCAAAAGCCTGCGCTGCCTCATCCGACATCACGGCACCGCCTCCCTGGTTCCACTGGATGTGCAGGCCGGGGTATCCCGCCTTCTTTACCTCCTCCCGGAAATAGTTGAGCGCTTCACGGGTTGCCTCTACGCTGCCGAAACCCTCCACCAGGTTGTCGATGCTGAAGATCGACAGCAGAGGCATACCATCAATCTTAAGGTAGTTCGGTCGGCTGAAATACTGTCTGATAACCCGCTCCACGATATTGCTGAACTGATCCATGTTGACTGCACCATCCCAGAGGATCGATTCATCATTCTTATACCGGTGGACATTCCAGTAGTTTTTCTTCACATCATGGTTGGCCCACATGATGTAGAACAGCATCTCTTCGTTGTTTTCCGCTTTCAGGAATCCATCATTGAGGGCGCTCTCCAGGAATGGTCCGTCGTCGAACCAGTACCAGTCGTAGACAAAGGTGTTCACACCGTGATCAAGTGCCACGTCGATCCATCGCTCCACCACCCTGGGATCGTTGTCCGCCTCATAACCCCACAACGGCTGTCGTGGTTGATAATGGCCATCGTAACGGGGTGTGCCCTTTTTGATCACCTCCCATTCACCTTCTCCTTCCGGCCACAACATATCGCCGAACCGTTTGTCATGATGGCAGGAGGGCCATACATAAGCCGCCACATAGTAGTTGTTCTCTGTGGGTCTGTTGTCTCTCCTGTCTCCACTGTCCTTCTCATCCGCCATCAGCGATAGGGTAGAGAGCAGTACAAAGATCTGAATGAGTGTTCCTGTTTTTCTCATTATGGTTGTTTTTTAAGAGGGATTGTTAAGATATGTTCTTCAATAAAGAGGTTTGAGATATCCAATTGATTTGTCATTTATCGAATGATGGAATTTTTAAATGTTCACCACCTTTTAGCGCCGACTGATGTGCCACTATCCCGGGTACAGTCATAGCCAGTGCTTGATATATATCAACCTCGGGCGTACGGTTGTTTACTATTGAGTCTATAAATTCATGCGTGATAAAACAGTGAGAACCGTCATGGCCGCTTGCATGTCTTAAAGGTTCCGGAAGCATATCCGTCTTCCACCAGTCAGTGTCAGGAAAGCGTTCAACAATATTTTCAGCAACATTAAAGCCGCCGTCATCCTTTACTATCTTTTCACCTGCTTTCACCAGTACAGAGCCCGACATATCTCCGTGAGACATGACAACACTCATTTTATCTCCATGCCATTCACCCCGTTCTGATCCTCTCAAAGCTCCTTTCCAATTTATTTCTACAGGGAATGACAATCCATTGCTCGTTTTAAAGAGAGCCGATTCGTTCCAGAATGGATTGTTGTACTGATTATTTTGAACTATCGGGTCGTTATCTCCCCACCCGATGCAGGAGACATCGGTCAGTCGCTCTCGTGTTAATCCAACGATGAAGCTGGTACAATGGGTAGGATATAACATGGGTGGTAAAGCATAGCGCCATGTTTTCTGACCGTTAATGACGTAGAGTGTTTCAAGTCCGGGATGGTTGTATTGAGCGGCGTAACTCATTAAATTCCCAAAAGCATTCTCATTGTACAATTGCTTTACAGTAATCATGCTTTGTCTCCATACGCTTGTCTCGGCCATCATATAGGTCAATCCACTCTTTTTCACTGTTTCCAGGATCACATGACACTCATCCAGATTCATCGCTGCAGGCACAGCACACAGTACATGCTTGCCGGCATTTAGCGATGAGACCACATGCTTTGCATGATCCGGAGCTCCTGTCGCAATAAAAACGGCATCAATATTTGAATCTTTGATCAGTCTCTCCAGTGATTCATAGCTTTTAGAACAGTGATATGTTCTCATCAAGGCATCTCTACGCCAGGGAATGAGATCACTCACCGCTTCAACAATACAATCAGGATGCTCATGAAATTGGAATCCCAATCCGAAGCCCCCTCCGATAATGCCTATTCTCACCTTCTTCTTCTCACTCTTTCCCTGAGGGAAAATGAGATTTGGAGTCAATACCATTGTCGCTGTTCCAAGGCCTGCTTTTTTTAAAAATATCCGCCTGTTCATACTATTCATCGCACTATTATTTGTAATTCTACTTTAGTATACAAGAATATTAACAATATATCTTCCCGGTGTGTAAATTACACCTCCCTGATATCATTGAGCTGACCTTAGTTACTCATCTCAGTTATTCTGGCAGAGCTGCGGTTGTCAATCTTCACCTTGTATCCGGCAGGTGTCTGTAACTGATAACGGATCTCATCACCACTGCGGCTCCATTCCAGACTGATTACCTCCTCTTCCACCGGTATGGAGCCGCTGCAGTGGTCCAGATCGATATCGGCAAAGCGGATGACAATCTCTTTGTTCAGGTAATCAATAGCGCTCACACCCAGTACATCGCGATAGAGGACATGTCCAATGTACGATGCGAAACCATGGTTACAGCTGGCCTGGCTATGCACATTTTCCCACAGTGTTCCTGTCCTTTCGGCCATATAGAAGAAATATGCCTCAATTTCGGAAAGCAGCTGTGATTGCAGTCCCTGCCGTGAGAGGATATCCATGCGAAGATAGTTGCCAATAAAAGCATTGGCCATCGCTACGTTGGGGTATGTAGTCTCTGCATCACGGTTGGGTCCGAACTCACCTGCTACTTTCTTCCATAGTTCAGGGTGTGATTCCGGTGTGGCAATATCGAAAAAGAAAGCGTAATACTGGCACACTTCAGTGATCTGATCTGTCACCTTCAATGTGCCATTCTCTCTCAGTGCGTTGTCAACGAAAAAATCCCCGTTGAACGACTGTCGTTGAATCTGTTCACGCAGATCATCCGATTTCTTTTGCCACTCACTGTTGCCATAAAGATTGGCTGCACTGGCTAATGCAGCACTGTAAAGCATGTTGGTCGGGTAGTTCACATCCTGCACCAGGCTGTTCGCTTTTGACCACTCCACAAAGACCCAGCTCTCAAGCTTCTCAAGCAATCCATCCTCGTTCTCGAATTCAGCGAAATAACCAAGCAGATCGGTGATCCTCTCTTTCAGGTCAGATACCAGTTGCATGTCGCCCCCGCGCTTCGCATAATCATCAACCTGGAGGATAAACCAGAGAGACCAGTTGGGAATAAAGACACCATCGTTGTGATCGGCAGGATAACACATCGGAATCATCCCGTCAGGAAGGAACTCGAACTTATCGGGCAGGGCGTAATTCTCGTAAAAATTGTGCGCCACTCTTGAATAACCGGTGAACTCCTTCTCCATGATTGCAGTGAAATAACTATCGCACAACCATCCCGCACGTTCGCGTGAAGGGCAATCCATAAATACATCCACCGAGTTTTGTCTGTAGGTTTGTTTTGCCGCATCGAAGATCTGATTCAGCTTCTCATTGCTACTTGTAAATGTTGCTTTTGGATTGTCGGGATAGGCAAATTCCCGAAGATAGATATTCTCTACCTCGCACGCTCCTTCCGTGACCATGATCTTCAGGAATTTAAGTGTGTATGGTTCAAAACTCTCAACAGAATATTCACCGGGCTGTAGCTCGTAGATAACCTGGTTGTTCACATCCGTCATACGTTTTTTACTGATCACGTCACCCTCCGTCAGTATCTCATCGAAATGAAACCAGATCATGGTAGGTTCTTTGCAGATAATCCTGGCTCCAATGAATCCGGTGTAGTTTACGCCGAAGTCGAGAATAATGAATTCATCTTTTTTTAATTCCAGTGGTGATGCAGCATTGTATGGTGCATTCAACAGCTCTTTCGTTGCTGTGACCATCTCCTGGATCGTTTGTGAGGGGACAACAGTCAGTTCCGATTCCGGGTAACCTTTGAAGGTCTCACTGATATTCACAAGTGATCGGTCTTTGTAATACTGTGCCGGTTTCTGGGTGGTGATCGTTCCTTTTGCGAATACTGTTTCAGGTTTCAACAGGGTGAAATCGGGTAAAGCGACATGCCGCGGTAGCAGGTTCACCGCCGGGTATTGCACCAGGCGAACATTATCAATCACTTTGCCACTGTTTGTTCGCCACTGATCATACCCCTGCTCCATCTCGTAATATTCGGTGAATGGCCGCTGAAAGCTGTATCTCTCTACTTTCTGCAATCGCTCTTTTATCTCAAAAGCTTCGAAATGATCATTGTTGCCGGTGTAGAGCACAACCTTGTCGTTTACTGTAGCTTCAACCTGCAGGAAGGAGGGCTGGTCCATCGTATAGTAAGAATTTACATTATAGCCGGCCACTTCAATCGACACGATATTTTCTCCCTCCATCACCCGATCGGTGACATCATACTTATCGACCCGGAAAAAACCATGTCCGGCGCGTGCCGGGCCCGATCCTACAAGCTCACCATTGAGAAAGAGGCGGTAAACGGTTGAGGCGGCAACCCGCAGTATGGTCGCCGATTGCTGATCAGCGTTGAAAACACCCCTGAATCCCAGGGTGAGGTTCATCTCTCTCTCCCGTCCTTCTGCCCACACCGGTGTCGATCGTGTCATCAGTGCTTCATTCTCGTCCACGGGTGACTGATCCTGTTTACATCCTCCTGAGAACAGCAGCGGGATGCATAACAGCGAGAAAAGGGGTATCAGGACCATTAAACTTTGTCGTCTCTTTTGTTGATTGATTTTATTCATAATTTTTATTCACTGATGTTTATCATTCTTATATTCAGGAGGAAAGCAATTTTCTCAATTGAACGGGACAGATGACCGGTGCCGATGGCACAATGGTGGGAGGGACCCTGTTTACTCCATCTGTTGATGAACTCCCTTATATCTCCGGGAAAACGATAACGGCTGTTTGTGTTTCCAATCTGTAATACCGGACCCGGCACAGATTCACCCTCAGCAACCAGCAGGAACAGCTCGTTGTTGTTCTCCACCACAGAGAGAATGGTGACGGGACCCTTCTTTACAGACATCTGTATCGACAACCCTTTTCCGGGCTTTCCATGATAGACGGGCAGGGGAACCAGCCTTACCGGCCCATCAGCTATATGAAAATGAGCCGGTCCGTCATGCCCGAGGAAGATAATATTCTCTTTGAAATCCATCAGGTAAAACTCGGAGAAGGAGCCACCCGCCCCAAGTTCACTGAGAATCTTCATTGCATGTGCATTCTTGATCTCGTACTCACCCGCCACAGGTATGTTTTTCCCCGTTAGCAACGTATTACCCGCGATGAGTGAGGTGACGATGTTCTCGTAATCATTTCCCGGCTGACCTTCGTAATAGTAAGCGAGTGATTTTAAGTGATGTGCCTCAACAAGGTGATCCAGTGCAACAGAGGTGGTGGCTGCACGCTCAATCTCCGTTTGACTGCAGGAGGTGTCAACATCGAAAAGATGATTGAATTCATCTACTTTTTGTTTGATCTCCTGTGCCGAAACAAGATCACGGATTCTTTTCAACTCACACATCTCGATGATGTCGAAGTGGGTACCGAAGGTGGTGCTTTGCCGGGTCAGATCGGTGTATACATCGAGCATACCTCCGTAATAATGACCGATGATACCCATGTTGTTCCCTTGCAGCGCTTTCACTACTTTCACCGCGTTGAGCCAGCTTTCAATCTCATCCCATACGCTCTTCTCCTGCAGAAATCCGGTGATGATCTCATACCGTACAGCAGCTTTGTTGAGCACGCAGGAGATCTCCGGTATGGCACATGCCTGGCAATGCTCAAGCCATAAGCCCGTTTTTTTTGCGTAATCGCCGAGGGCGTTGAACTCATCGTAACCGATGCTCTCTACCGGCTGCAGGTTGAGTATGACAAATGGTCTCTTCACCTGCAGCGCTATGGGGAGGATGGTGGAGGAGAGGGCATAGGTGGAGACAAACAGGAAGATCAGCTCCACCTGATTGCGGTTAAACAAATCAATTGCTGCTGCGGCTTTGTCTCTGTTGTCAACCATCCCCGCGTCAATCACCTCCACGCCCGGTTGTTCCATCTTTTTTCTGATCTCCCGATGATACCCGTTAAGATTGTCGAGAAGAGAATCAAACTGCTCCCAATATGTATCCAATCCCACACTGAATAAACCTACCTTGCTCATCTTTTTTGCAGATAAATGTGAATAAGTAACTTAATGTAATAGCTCAAAATCATCAAAGAGACCGTAATCGATCATCTGATACTTCTCACCAGGAATGGGCTCATTTATTCCCTTCCAGTGCCAGGGTGAGGCCAGCCCTTTGTCGGGGTCGTTGTAGTGCGGACCCAGCAGGTTCTTATGGCTCCCTGTCACCCGCACAGCAATGTCGTTCATCCCTTGTTGCAGATGAGGGGTGATGTCCAATCGGTAAGGATCGAAAGCGATGATGCCTGCTTTGCTATCATTTACATATACTTCTGCAACCGTACCTGTCCATTGGCCCAGCTGTACAACGTAACTGCCGCTCGTTTCCCTGATATCGTACGCTTTGCTGTATTGAACATCCCACGAATAAAAGGGCAAGCGTTGCTCTTTCCAGCTCCCCAGCTGTAACTCTGTGATAGCGCTTGTGATGCTCCATCCAATTTCTTCAGGGACCACGCCAAAATCACCCAGGATATAGAGAGGTTCGATCTCTGCCAGTATCCTCATTGGGCTCACGCTCAGCTCAACCACATTGTCGCCTCCCCTCAGCAGGCTGCCGGCATGGTAAACGCCAAACGATTTATCTAACCACCACTCATCCTTCTCGGCATTGATCATCACGCTGTTAACCCTGACCGTGAAAAGGTGAGGACGCTCCGTTACCAGTCGGAAAGCGGAATAATCGACAGATGGGTCTATCAGAAAATGATAAGTGACGGAGTAACCTCCCGTCTGAAAAGTGTCCCTGTCGATGATGTTCCGTCGGTACTGTACTGAGGTATTCCAGGGATTGCCTGCAGCAAAGCCGTGTGCCTTAAATGCCCTGTCTGTAGCCTCCGAGACGTGAATATTCTCAAATTTCTCACTGTTGACAACGAGATCGCAAAAGTCGACAGGGAGAGCATTCTCCTGACCTCTGCTTATGATTGTCTTGTTGAGGGAGGGCAATGGTTTGGAAACCTGTTGATCGCTTCTTACAGGGAATTTTTTTCTTGTGCTCCCAATAAAAAGCAACAGACTCCCGGCCGGGTCAATCTCAAATGCAGCAATGCCGTTTTTATTACAGGGATAGCAGTAGATCTTACCGGTGAATGCATCCAGCTCATACAATGAACTGCCTGCAGGAACAATGAGCTGTCCGTCGGTTTTCTCCTCCATCGATGAGTTGACAAGGAAGATCACCTCCCCATCTGCATACCTTCTTCGCTGATGAAATAAGTTCCCTTTATTGTGCCTGATCTTTACACTGTTTCTCGCATTCAGCAGTTCCATCACTACCCCTGACAATGAATCAGCAGATGTCACACCTTTTGTGTGTAACATCGTTGCCAGATCCGTGTTGTCAACACCATCCACTTTATCGGGTGTGGAAAAGCTTATCACCTCCCCTCCCTCATGAATGAATTGTTGTAAAAGCGAAAAAGTGTTGCGGCTTATATTTTCCGTATCGGGAGGGAGAATGATTGTTGAATAAGCTGCCTCTCCAATGAGAAATTTCCCGTTTTCAATCCTGCCCTGATCCTTCATGATGTTCTCAGAAGCAAGGTCATACTCAGGATCACCTGCAAAACCATGTGTTTGGCCTTATGCATAGATAAGGGATAATCTGT
>JADMKJ010000182.1 GCA_015478855.1 Proteiniphilum sp. | reverse complement strand
CGGGGAATATTACCCACTCCGATGGGAGCCTGATCCCTGTCATTGATCACACCATCTTCGTTGAGATCCTTATAGACGAAATCGCCCGGTCCGGGAGTACCAAAATCATAGGATATCCGGTTGGGATCTGCCAGTGTTTCCTCAGTCCAGTAGCCCTGATCCTGATCATAGTCAATCAGGTAACCCCAGCTTTGTCCCAGAGGAAATCCGGTAGAGCGGTATTGGTAAGCATAGGTCTCATCCCGTGGAACTTCGTCCATTGTAATCACTTTATTCTTGTTGTAGGAGATCTGTCCCTTTAAATTGATAAACAGATCATTGTTTATCTGTTTATTATACCCCAATTCAATTTCATAACCTTTGTTGAATATTTCACCCATATTTACTTTGGGTATATTTCCCAGAGGTGTGCCCTGCCATGCGGGGATACTCTGTCTTGTAAGGAGGATCTGTGAACGGTTCTCACGAAACAGTTCGAATTGACCAGTGATATCTTTAAAGAGTGAGAAGTCCAATCCGAGATTATACTTGTTCGCCGTTTCCCAGGTAAGCATCTTGTTACCCAGCAACCCTTCGTTGATCCCTTGTCCTGCTGCAAGACTTCCTGAGAAACCTCCACCCATTCCGATATCATCCAGATAGAGAAAACGGGCGCCGCCCATCTTGTCGTTACCTACTTTCCCGTAAGATGCTCTCAGCTTCAGAAAAGTAAGGATCGGGTTATCTTGTAAGAAAGCTTCATTGGAGATGGCCCAGCCTGCTGAAGCAGAAGGGAAGAACCCAAATCTCCTCTCGGGAGAAAACTGTTCTGAACCGTTATAGCCAAAGTTGAGTTCCGCGAAATAGCGTGATAAATAATCGTAAGTGGCACGACCAGCAAACCCCAGTACATTGAATGGAATCTGTGCACCACCCGAATCCCAGTAGTCTCTTTCCGCACGAATCATACCTCCAAGGGTGTGATCACCAAAAGTGCGGTTGTATAGTAGTTGTCCCTGTACATTGATATTATATCTCGATCCCTGGCCATAGGACATATAGAAGTTATCCTGTTTCAGTTCATGGACAGAAAAAGTAAGCTCATCCGTTGCGGGATCAATAAAAGCCTGATAATCTGTCTGGAACATATTCCCGCGTGTCATGCTGTTGCCCAAGGCATCATAGGAGATCATCCCTCTCATTGTCAAGCCCTTTGTGATGCCTCCCAGGTCAAAATCGAGACCAAACGATGAGTTCAGGTTTGAGCGGGTATCGAGATTGTAACCATACCAGTTCATAATCATAACGGGTGAACGGTCAGCATAATGCCCCACGGTCAGATAGGTAGGATCCAGTGGGCGATCAGCCGGTACCCCGAAACCGGGAAGGGTTGAAGGACCGGGAGAAATAGGCAGGATGGTCTGTGCCTGATAAATCATATCCCTTACCAGCCAGTTTCTGTCACCGCCGTACATCACACCTGGATTAGGCATGTTCACCTTTTCGATATAGGTACCCAAATTGAGAAAAGCACTCATCCATTTGGTCACTTTATAATCGATATTGGAGCGGAAGCTGTAACGATCTAACTTAAATGATGGGTCATATTTCAAGATCTCCTTCGGCAGGGTATTCATATTACCCCCTTGATGGAGGAATCCCACATTCATAAAGTAAGAGACCTTATCTGTACCTCCACTCATATTGGTATTCACTACCGTTTGTGGTGACCAGCGTTTAATCAGCATCCTGTACCAGTCATTACTGGGGTACATCCATTTTCTCAGAGCAGCCTTTGATGCGTAATCCGGATCATTGGGATCAAGCCCTTTAAGCGGATCCTGAAACTTCTCAAAAATATCAGGAGTGAACTGAATATCCATTCCATCGTTTAACGAGGCTTCATTGCGTAGGTTCATGTACTCTATCGATCCGGGCATCTCCGGTTCACGCGTGAGTTTGGAGTAACTCTGGGTGACATTTACCGACAGCTCTGGTTTACCTTCCGTTCCGCGTTTCGTAGTAATAATAAGGACACCGTTTGCCCCGCGTACACCAAAAACAGCTGTGGCAGAAGCATCTTTCAATACTGAGATCGATTCAACCTCGTTGATATCGAGCGTACGGATGTTGTCTCTCGGAACCCCATCGATCAGGATCAGCGGGTTGGTGCCGTTGATTGTGCTGGCACCGCGCAGATACATTGTTGCATCATCCACACCGGGCTGCCCCCCAACACGCTGCATCGAGGTCAAACCGGCAATACGGCCGGATAATGCATTCGCGAGGCTGGGAGATGAGGAAACCCGTAAATCCTTGGTGCTGACGGTGGATATAGCACCTGTTACAGATACTTTTTTCTGTACCCCGTAAGCAATGACAACCACTTCCTCTAATAGTTCTGTATCTTCATTGAGAATAATGTCAATAGATGTTCTACCTCTTACATCAATTATCTGTTTCTGCATACCCACATAAGATACTTCAATTTGCACATCTGGTGGTATGTTGGAAAGGATATACTTTCCGTCATAATTCGTAACTGTACCTTTTTCGCTGTCGCCAACGACTTTGAGTGTAACACCAATGAGAGGTTCGTTCTTTGTGTCTGTTACTAATCCTGTAACAGTTATATTTTGTGCAAATATTCCAATTGAATACATGCACAAAAAAATGAACATGAGCCTTTTCCCAACATTTACTGGAATCGTCTTTTTCATTCTTTCATTTTTTTAGATTATTAAATATGTATTATGTTTTTAGGGTAGGTATTAATAAATCACAATAATTGGTACGCCGGTAATCATTAAGTAAATTAATATATCACAATTAACTCTCTTCACGGTGATAGAACTGATAGAATTTTACACGTTAATTATAAAACCTTTACAAAAATATAAGTTACGAAGCAAATATGGACTGTAATAAATGATATTAAAATAGAGATAAATGATATTTAATGTTAATACCCATCGCCGGCTCTGTTGTCAATATATATTATTGTTTTTTATTAAATGTTTTTATTGTCACCGGACCTAAAAGGCCTGATCTCTCCAGGGGAGAATCAGCAGAATAATGTTTGTGGGTCGTGAAAGTGAAACGTTCACTGGTTCGTTTCTCCCTGTTTGTGATCCAATCAGGCCATCTCCCCTGCTGAATACCATCATCGGCGAATAGTTCATCGCCTATCAATCTGTTCACCCATAGATTTGCCACCTCAATCTCCAGCAGATTATGCTGACTTTTGACCAGTGCAGAGATATCAAGTTTCCATGGGTTTGTCCATACCACACCCACCTCTTTCCCGTTCAATCTTACCCGGGCCATGTTTTTCACTTCTCCCAGGTCGACAAAGAATTTATTGTTCTCTGAAAACGCCTCCGCAGGGATATCAAATGTTTTAGTGTAGGTAGCAATACCGGAGTAATATTTGACCCCCTCATCGGGGTGCAGTGACCAGTCGGTGAGCGAGTCAAACCGAATATTGGCAGGTCCTCCGAAAGTAGGATTAAAAGAAACATCCCATGCTCCGTTGAGCGTTGTGATAATCGACTCGGTTTTAAAAAATGAGTCGGCTTTAGCAGCATTATTTTTTTTGTCAAAAACAATGAAATAACTCTGATAGGGTTCAAACTTCAACGACAGGGTGGTTTGATTGTTACCGGATGTTATATCATCTACTGAATACCTGTTACCCGTAATTGGGTCCCATAGTGTTGCATCTGCTGTACCTGATCTGAAACGACAGGTTGTAGTAACAGATCTATCTGTTTTATTGGATAAAAAATAGATATCCCAATCCGATGAGGTTCGGTGGGTATAGCGAATTGCCTCTTTCTCAGACTGGAAATCTTCCACCACCTTCATCTCACTGAGTATTCCGGAAAGGATATCATAATGGGGATAGAGGTTATCACTGTTATTTTCCAGCTCCTCCCCCCATATAATTTTTCCTTTCCCGTGATGAGATGTAGCTAGTTCCTGTGGCAAGTGCAGATCGCCCCATACCTCTTCTGCTATCTGCCTCACCTCCGCATCACATCCGGGATAACCGGCAAGGCTGGGTGACTTAACAGGAGGAATGCCTACGATGATGGCTCCATCATGAACAAGTGATCTGATCTTTTTTAACAAAGCGGGTGTCATTGTCTTTACTATCGGCAAGACCAGGATGCGGTATGTTGCTCCTTCCGGGAAGAGAATCAATCCTTTATCAACAGTGGCACTGTATAACTGCCCGGGTGCCACCCCGTCAAAGTTATACCCTTTCCTGTCGGGGATAGTGTCAGAGCCGCTCATTGCCGAAAATGGAGGATTGAAAACATGGGGAGCCCCTTCGGGTGTCAGAAAGAGAATGTCGGCAACAGTTCTCCCTTGCTGTAAAATATATTGACAGCGGGATACATACTCATGATAGGCGTTCACCATGGGCCACCATGTCTGGTTCCTGTCCCAGTGCACACCATAAGGACCCATCGTGGCTCCCGGCCTTAGTGAATCATCGAGGAACTGATTCTGAAAAGTGTGGTAGACAAAACGGTTGATACCACCGGCAAATGCCCAGTCTCCCTGATTCTTCATCACCCCCGGATATTGTTTCCATCCCTCACCCGGGTCTGCGGTGAATGCTTCCGCCGCAATAATTGAGTTACCATTCACATGACCGATGGAGGTTGCTTCGATACAGCTGAATGCTGAATTAAATCCATACCCTTTACTCCAGAATTCACACATAGGTACATCAGCAATTGCTCCCAGCTCCAGGTCTGCAGTAGGGTTCATGTCGTAAGGTTCGATGGAGAAACCCATATTGTGCTTTTTTGCATATCTTTTGGCCTCCATGGCATGGTTCTCAATCACCAGCTCTTGTGATGTCAGGCGCAGATCCCAAAGAAACCGTTCGCTCAGCTCGTAGTTTTCTACGACTCTTCCCGATAAAACCGGATAATAATGGAGGGGATCATAACCTCTCAGTTGTTTGAACTCCTCTCTGAAATTCCGGCTCCAGTTTTGTGCACCCATTTCCCAACTGTCCATGTGCAGTCTTCTTAATCCTCCTTTTGCATTCTTCTCAGGGATACCCGTTTTGTTTAAAAGGGAGCCAATGAAATGGTTCAGATGATTGTTCAATGCTTCTTTGTCAAACTTATCGGATTCGAATCCCAATCCCGGTAAGGGGGCGGGTCTTGTGGAAGCACCGTTATTCCGGCTCACAAAGCGCATGACAACCCATTTTCCTTTCGGTGCATCCCATTTTAATCGTCCGTTTTCATCCATTTTTCCTGTCAGATCAATGATCTTTTCCTTATCAATGGCTTCACCTGTCATTTCCGGATAGGTAATATCAGAAAGAATATAGGGTTTTACCCCCGCAACGGAGGTATAGGGTGTACGATAATAGAGTGCTTTTTCATCAATATCCTGTATGGAATCTCTTTTTGGGGTATATGGGAAAGCGATTACTGCGATCTCTTCATGAAAATCGTTCCATTGATTGATTAGTTCTGCAGGCAGGCCAAAATAGGGATTTTTAGGGGGCGGTACCGGCAGCGTGATATCGGTCGGTTTCCCTCCATCAATGATGAGAGAGCCGGATACGATATGCTGCATCGATTCTTCGGGTTTAACCCAGGGACCACCACTCCCCGTCCAGCCGGGACCCAATCCCAACGATATCTCAATCCCCAATCTCTCGGCTTCTTTTACCGCATGGGCAAACAGGCGCTGCCACTCATCACTGAAGAAGTCAACATTGCCTCTGGGAACACCCACATTCACTTCAAGATACATCAGGTTTCCTATGCCTGCCTCTTTCATTGATTCAAGATCTTTTGTCAGTGATTCCCCGGTTATGTTCCCGTCCATGAAGTACCAGTAAACGCCGGGTTTTGCACTATCTGGCGGGGATGAAAATCCTTTTTCAAGATCACCTACACTTTGCGATTTTAAACTCAGTGAGCACAAAATAAAGAGAAGTAATATAGTTACATGATATGTTTTCATAATTTTCAGGTAATAAGGGTTATTGCTACTGTTTTGTAATTACAATCAGCCATTCATTGTTATCAGGGGCACTGAATTGCGTTGTACCTGCCATGCTCATTTTTTGAGGTCTTTTATCGAGCCATTCACCTGTTCCAGGATTGATATACCTGACGACATAGTTCGCTTTGGCCTCTTTTAAATGAAGTGCCGTGCTTCCTCCGTCGGGAAGAAAGATGAGATAGACCCTGTCCGATTTATAAGCTATATAGGCTTCGTTTCGGGAACTGTCAAGCAGTGACTGACTCTCTGCTTTCAGATCCCACAGCTTTACAAGTGACTCGATCTTCCTGGCTGCTTTGATGGATGAGATTGAGAACTCAGAGAGTCCGAGGCCGCTTTCGGGACGGTGAAAGCGAACGGCTGCGGCTCCAGCCAACAGATGTAACCACCAGCGCTCAATTGCCTGTTCTGTTGAGCCATGCCTGCCGTTATCCGAGCCGTAGGTTTTGACAATATTCAGTGGCCTCGGTGTCGCCTCCATATAGTCATATACCCATCTGACACTATTCCATAATTTTTCACCCGTCTGATGTGTATTCTGCGAAATCTCACCAAACTGGTATCGCTCAGGGTGATCGAAAGTACGCTTGTGACTTGTTGATTGGAGGTTCCAGTCATCCCACATCTCAGTGACGCAAATATTTTTTCCTTTCTTTTGGGCAACAGCAGTGATGAAATCGCGCCAGTAGATGGACCACTCTTCCTCTCCCGATGTCTCGTTGTCAATACAGTAGAGGATATGATCATAGTTCAGTGTGTAGGAGAGGATTTTTTCCACATATCTGCATTGAACGGATAGCAGCAGCTGGTTATTCTGTTGTTGGGGAGTGGTAAAGAAAAAAGGTTGTCTGTTTGATCCCGGATGATCGGGATATGCATCTTTCAGTCCCGATTCTTTTTTATTATAATTGATATTGTTGTTTGGATTGTAAGGGTTTGCATCCCAGTTCTTCTGAGAATAATCAAACCTGTCCCACAGTTCAATCTGAACAATAATGTTCCGTCTGGCCGTCTCTTTCAGGAAAAAATCAAAACGTTTCCAGTAGGCTTCGTTCCATTGATTCAGATCATATCGCCCGTCGTCATTCTCGCTGAACGGATATAGCTCAAAACCTTTATCCCGGCGATCGCTCATCGTGTTTCTTACGTAATTGGCGCCGATCTTCTTCATGTTGTCGAGATGCGGAACCAACATCTCTGCGGGCCACTGAAACAGATTATCATCATCACTCGCTCCAAGCAGCATAACCGGTTTACCTTCATATTGCCAGAAACGTGGATTTTTATCCCATGGCTGGATAGTGTGCTTATCATAGTGATTCATCTTCTGTGAGGAGCAACTCACAGCAGAACAGATAAATAGAAACAAGTAAACTAATTTTCTCATCTTGTAGAAAAGTTTCAGAATGCATAGTAACGTTACCAATTATTGGCTTCTTCCATAAACCTCAGTTTCCGGTCTGCAGATCTTTTGTAAGCACAATGGTATGACATGCATCCGGACCATGAATATTTAAATTCAGGGCACCGCTGCCATCTGTCATGATTGTTGTTGAATCCACCGGACTCCGGTATTGATCGAGCAGCCTGAGCTCCCATTGGCCCTCCTGGACACCCTCCAGGCGGGTTGTCGTTCTGTGGGAGAATGCGTTCACAATCACTACAGTCCCGGGCTCACCGGTGACTTCAATCAGTCCCGGCACCGCTTCAAAGAACCCGAAGAACCTCTTTTCCCCCCTTTCAATTCTTATAGCTGCAGAGGGAGGTGTGGGCAGGAGAGAGGTCATGCAACCTAAAACCAGCTCCTCTTTGTTTGCCTCATAAAATTCTAACCATGCTTTAATGATTCTGTTGTGCCCGGATGGTGAGTCAGCCAATATAGTTGAAAATGAAGGTACCCCTGCCATCGTGATACTTGCCATCTGACGGGCAACATTCAAATCACTTTCACTGATTGCCCAACTGGTACAACATGCGTGGGTTAACACTCCCTCTCCAAATGTTTTCATTAAGATCACATCACGTCGGTTCATGTTATAATCTTGCGGAACATCCATCGGCCATATGTGCGTACAGAATGTTTTCGAGTTCAGATTGGCATAAGGACGACGCAAAATAATGAGTGCATTTGGATTTAAACCGGTTGCTTTGTGGTATAGTGATTGCATCAGCATCGTGTAGGCCGAAAATATATCTGAAGAGATAATCTCTTTTCCCTGAGGGGGAGCATCCACTTCAACCGGGAATTCTAAAAAATCGTACCAGAGCCCATCAATATCGTAGGTGGTGAACAGATGCTCCCAGGAAGTGAGCAAGTAGTCCTGCACTTTCTTGAGCCTCGGGTCCAGGTAAGGTGTTGCCACGCCGTTCACCCGGAGCAGACAATCATTCATCTTGATCCATGCATTTGCATTTTTGCCCATAAGCAAAGGGGCCACATGTAAAATGACGCGTTGACCTGCGGCATGCATCTCCCGAATCATTCCCGCTGCGTTCGGGAATCGATTTGAGAAACTGTAATCACCTTCATTCTCAAAGGAATAACCTTTTCCCTTTGGTATGTTCCAGCCTGCATCTATCTGGATGGTTGTGACTCCAAGCAGGCTGGCACGTTGCGCATCATCCCTGATCACTGTTTCATTAATCTCATCAGCATGGGCATACCAGGAGTGCCACATAGGATTCAATGCCCACTCACTTATCTGTTCAGTTTTAAACTTGCGGGCAGCGTCCACAGCCCGGCTATATCCCCTGAGTGCTTCAAACCAATCAACTTTTGTGTTGGCATTCAGATAAAGCGCATCGGAATAGGTAATTAATCCGGCTCCCATTGAAGGAGCCATGCGATTCATGTTCACTCTGACATAGCTATTGGCAATGCCAGGTGCTTCACCTCCGTTACCCGGATCATAGGTAGAACCCTCAATCACAGTTTTCGGATTCTGGTCTATAAGACCGATAGTAAATCTGTTCTTTCCGTCGGTCTGTTGCATCCAGATCAGAGGATGATTGTCATGGACAGTGGTGATATGGTTGAAACGGAAAGGTAAATCAACGAAATAGTTTTGCTGACTCATTCTTTGAGGATGGAACAATTTGTATACTCCTGCATAGCTGGTTTTACATTCGATGTTGTTCGATATCACTTTAAAGGGTTGATTGTCTGTTCTTCTGATATCCCAACGGATAAGACGAGCTAATGTGTCGGGTGCAGACTCAGTGATTTGTAGTTCATAGGGGCCGCTGCTATATTTGCCCGCAGGTGAGGAGTGACCGGAAAGTGGATGATAGATCCACAGGCCAGCTGCCGGCTCCAGTTCCAGGGACATTCTGAACTTACTCCGGAATGTTTGCCAGTCTATCGTTTTGCTGATTTGTGCATAGAGCGGTTCCTTATCTTCCGGAACTGACGCCATCAACTCCACTTCGCCTAATCCACAGGTCTGAATTGTTGAATAGGAACTTGTAATGACAATACGGATCTTACGGTATGATTGGTTATTGATTGTTTTGGACCACTTTGCGTCGGAGACATCCGGAAGAACGCCCCTGGCAATCATTTCGAATGTGGTTCCGTCTTCGGAGCCCTCGATAATAAAACCCTTGGTGTGGTACATACTCCCTATCCATCGGGATTGATACAGATTAATTTGCGTGAGACTGTGTTGTTCTTTGAAAGTGAATGTAAGTGATTGAGGTAATTGAGCGTTGTCTTTACTCAACCAGCTATTTCCTGTCTCATGCATGCCCTCCGCTACATTATTGGCTGAATAAACAGCAGCATGTTCAGAGGAAGCAGTTACCTCAGTTCCCCAGACCGGGAGAGCAACATTCACAATTTTATGAGATGCATGCAAGTAAAATAGCTCTCCTGCAAAAAGAAAAAATAGCTGTAAGAAAAATCGGTTTCTCATTCTGTTGGATACATTAAATTAAGACATCTGACCGATCTGATCGATTGTCAATGAGTGAATGAGTATTGTTTAATCAGCATCAATAACCGGAAATCTAATCCATATGAAAAACCTCTACCAGGGGAATAGATACCGGTGAATTGTCCTCATTTACCACCATGATGTCGGCCATATAATCCCACCACTTCTGTATTAACAGATTGTCAGACAGCTCCTGAGACGATCTGCTACCCTCGATTTTCTGAAAGGCAAAGAGCACATTTGATTCTTTGTCCCAGTAGATTGAATAGTCACTGATCCCGTTGTCTGACAACAATCGTTTCAGTTCAGGCCATATAGTGGCATGTCTTTTTTCGTACTCTTGTTGATAACCGGGTTTCAGAAACATCTTAAAAGCTTTTCTTTCCATAATTTCTATGTGTTGGTTTATTGATCAACTCCAATCAAAAAATATATCATATCATTATTTGGTGCAATCGAACTGGCTTTAAAGAGCTCGTTGTTCTTTTATTTATAAATGTTCAGCAATCATGTTTTGAACCAGTTGTAATTAAGGAACGAGAATATCGGCAACAATCTGAACACAATTTTATAAATAAGAGAAAGGGAAATTGAAAAAATAATTTTTTACATATTGTTCATTACGTGTTTAATCCTTGAAATAGAATTTATGTTATTTTGACTCTTATGGCGTGATTAGGTTGGGAATAATGTTAAATATCTGCAAAATTATGATTTACAAAAGTAAAAATGGTTACAAAAATGATATAGATGCTGAGATTTTTGATATAATGTCCACATGCATCATTTTTACGGTGACATAAAAATGATCAACGATCACAGTGAATGTAAGAACTCTGCCATCGGCGTGCAGATCCTCACCATAACGTAGTGTGATCTTTGTGCCAGCAGGAGCATTTACTTTAATCCCGGCAACACCGGCAAAGATCTGTCCCATATCTGCGATAAATACTCCCTGCCGGTATTCGTAGATCTTAACAGGTTTCAGCTTATGTGTTACATGTATAGGTGGTTGCCTTTGCGCGGACATCACACCCGGAGGTTCAGAAATCACTGTAGCAGGCTCCCAGCCTTTATAGCTTGTTAGGGAGATATTCCAATCCGGAATTTCCAGACGGGCATCATACTATTCACCCAAATATACCTTATTCCGGATTGCCGGACCGGGAGAGGTCTCCCGGCTGGCATCCGTAGGTATGAATGAGGGTCATTCATCTTGTTAAAAACGATAAGCGGACAGCTGACCGTAGTAAGATAAACGCGACCACGGGTATAGGATGGATTAGCTGTCTATGCTTTCATTTAATGAAGCATCTGATCCATTCCAGGTACGATTCCATTCAAAACAGTCATTCTCGTGGGGATACATATCCGGACCCTGTGAGCACCAAATGCCATTTTTTTGCAAAAGTCTGATATTGTAAATCAGTTGCAATGGATTTACCGGACTCTTCCATTGTACATCAATGTTGGCGGATGAATATTCCCTTCATGGTGAAGGTATTCATCTATCTGATAATCTTCACCTCCCCGGGAGCATCGATCTCACTTTTCACTTTCCCGTCCGCCTTTTTCACATGCTTCACTTTCACAATACCGTAGGGGGTGGGGAAGGTACCCTCAGCAAACGCCAGACTTCCCAGGTTGGGACGTACCTGAATCACTTTGGATCCCGGTTCGATCACCTTAATCCCCAGGACATGAGCGGTTAACCATGATGTCGGTCCGGAGGCCCAGCCATGACAGAGGCTTCCGCGCAGTCCGATATAGCAATGATCACCACCATCGGCATGAATGTCGAACATGTCGGCGGGGGTTAACTGATCTATTCTGGCCGCTTTTGTTCTTTCGGCGTAATCGAAATTTTCCCAGAAAGTAGTTGCTCCCAGGTCAAGCATAGCTCCCCAGTAGTCAGAAATGATATCCATGCCCTCCTGGTATTTTCCCGCCTTGGCCAATGCCTCCAGCATGTAATAACCGTAAAAGGTGGCGAAATCATTCGCACCCTCATTGAGGATGACGGAGGATGCGCTGTTCAGTGATGTTAAATCGGCCAGTGCAAGGAGAGCAGCAGCCTGTTTGTTGTCATGGTCGGCGGGAGTGTGCTTCCTTAATG
>JADMKJ010000181.1 GCA_015478855.1 Proteiniphilum sp. | reverse complement strand
ATCTCTCCGTGTGAACGGTGGCTGCCGAAGATAAAATCATCCACCGTAAGCGTCCAGGCCATGCCCACAGCTGCCGACTCCTGTCCGATGGAGAGGTGCGCCGGCCCCGGATGATTGTAAGCTGTTCCGTTATATTCACCTTTGATCTTAATCAGATTCAACATTGTTTCGAACTCACGGATCAACACCATGTCATGGTAGATGGATTTGAACTCCTCAGCTGTAAAGTTTTCCTTCTCCTCTTTGACACTCTTCTGATACTGATTGACGGGAATGGGTTGAAACTCCACGAATCCCTGTTTGCGGACCTCTGACGGATCGATGATTTGTACTTTTGGCATATTTATATTGAATTATTGATTTTTAGTTCTTGGTGCTCAGCGTTCAGCAGTCAGCAGTCAGCGTTCAGCTTTTTAGCCGGGGTTGATGTTGCCTTCAGCGGCTTGGGTTTAAACGTTCAGCTTTCAGTTCTTAGCGTTCAGCTCTCAGCACTCAGCGTTCAGCTTTTTAGCCGGGGTTGATGTTGCCTTCAGCGGTTTGGGTTTAAACGTTCAGCTTTCAGCTTCTGATTTCTGATTTTTATGCTGATTTCTTGTTCAAAATGAGAATACAACCTCCTTGAAAATTTCACTCACTGTCGGATGCGGGAAGACCACCTCCTGCATCTCTTTCAGCGTCATCTCCTGTTCAATAGCGATGCAGGCACCGTAAATAATTTCACTGGAAGGGTTACCCAGCATATGCACACCGATCACCTCACCATGCTTTTCACCGGTAAGCACTTTGCACATTCCGCTTCCGCCCTCATTCTCGGCAACGAAACGACCGGCATAAGCCATCGGCAGCTTGGCTACCTTGTAGGCAATATTTTTTGCTTTGGCCGACTCTTCCGTTTCACCCACACCGGCCACTTCGGGATTGGTGTAGACCACTCCGGGGATAGCGTTGTAGCGCATGATATCGTTCCTGCCGGTGAGGTTGTTGACAACGACCTCACCCTCACGGCTTGCCGTGTGTGCAAGCAGAGAGAAACCGGTGACATCACCTGCGGCGAAGACACCGGGGACATTGGTACGCATCTTCTCGTCCACCTTGATTCCATTGCGCAGCAGCTCAACGTTCAGGTTCTCCAGCCCGAAGCCCTGCGTAACCGGGCGGCGACCGACACTCAACAGAATTTTTTCGCCCTCCACACTGTGTGTTTGGCCCTCTCTTTCAAACACAACCTTGTTGCCATCTACCTCTACCACTTTCGCGTTCAGGTTAAAAGCAATGCCCTTCTTCGTGTAGATCTCACGCAACATGGCCGATATCTCAAAATCGAGACCACCCAGAATCTCAGGCAGCATCTCCACGATGGTTACACTGGTACCCAGGCTGTTGAAGAAGCTGGCGAACTCCATGCCGATCACACCACCGCCAATAACGACGAGCGATTCAGGCAGGCTCTCCATCTCCAGTATCTCCCGGTTGGTGAGGATCACCTCCCCTGCCTCCTTCAAGCCGGGAATGGGAGGCACTGAGGCCTCGGAGCCGGTGCAGAGAAGCAGGTTCTTCCCTATATACTTTTCATCGTTACAGGTGACTTCAATCCCTTCAGATGAACGTCCGTTGATAAAAGCATCCCCTTTCACCACTGTAACCTTGTTTGTTTTCATCTTACCCTCCACACCGGAAACAAGCTTACGGACAACTTTCTTTTTGCGGGAGAGCATCTTCCCGTAATCAAAACGGATATTATCGCCTAAAACACCATATTTATCACCATGCAGTGCGTTTTCGTACATCTTGGCACTATAGAGGAGCGTTTTGGTCGGGATACATCCCTCATTCAGGCAGACGCCACCCATCGCTTTTTTCTCAAACAGCACCACATTCAGCCCTTCGTGTCCGGCTCTCTCTGCCGCGACGTATCCGGCAGGACCGCCGCCGATAATCAGTAAGTCTATCATTGTCTTTTATATTTATTGCGTTTTTTAGCGATCAGCAGTCAGCAATCAGCTTTTTTAGCCGGGGTTGATGTTGCTTTCAGCGGTCAGCTCTTAATTCTTAATTCCCACATCCTAATTTCTTATTTCTTTTCACCATTCAATCTCAAGATTCTCAATCTCCGTTGCAATCTGTTTGAGAAAACGGGTCGCTTCCCCGCCATCGATCGAGCGGTGGTCATAGGTTAAGCTCAGGCCGATAAATGGAACAAAAGCATAGACGCCATCACCCAGATCTTTTGGCCGGGGAACGATGGTATTGACACCCAATATGGCCGATTGCGGTAAGTTGATCACCGGGGTAAACATCTCTACACCGTAATTACCCAGATTAGAAACCGTAAATGTTCCCGCCTCAGGAGAAAGGATATCGGGGTTGACACTACCGTTCCTGCAGGCAGCAGCAATCTCCTTGAACTGACTGGCCAGCCCCGTGACGGAAAGATCATCAGCATTGCGCACAACAGGCACCATCAAACCACGCTCGGTATCTACGGCCAGTCCAAGATGCACCTTGTGGAAATAACGTACGCTATCACCCATGAAATGGGTGTTTACATTTGGATATTTTTTCAGCGCCTTGATAACGGCAAAACAAACCATATCGTTCAACGTGATATTGACGGTGAGGGTGCCTTCTTCCAGCGCAGCTTTCGCTTTCTTGCGGAGATCAAGAATACGCCTTGCATCTGCACCCAGATGATGGGTGAGCTGCGCAGAGTTTTGCAGTGATGCATGCATCGATTTGGCTATCAGCTTACGGATATTGGATATTTTCTTCTCTTCGTAATCCTTACCATAAACAGCATTCACGGGTGCAGAGAGATCAGCAGCCCTGGCTGTTCCGGCCAGCCCCGTACCCGAAGCCTGAGGCTGTGTACCCTGCTCGGTTGCCAGTTTTTTTGCCAGCGGCGTCATCCGGGGTCGGTTCTGCAACAGTGCCTGCACATCTTTCTCAATGATACGCCCCCGGGGGCCGCTACCGATGATCTGCGAAACATCCAGCGCCTCTTTTTCCGCCTGCTTCCTGGCGCGGGGAGAGATCAACAATTCACTATTCACTGCAGGTGACTCATCCCCTGCCAGACGCTGTTGCAGCGGCACACTTCGAGACTCTCTTTCGTCTGCCTCCGCCTCGGTCTCTGACGCACCGGACTCATCATTATGCTCCGCCTTGGGGCTCTCAGCGATCATTGAGGAGATATCTTCTCCGGGCTCTCCGATAACCATCATATTCTCCAGCACAGGCACCTCATCTCCTTCATTGTAAAACGATGCCAGCACAACCCCATCAGCTGGGGATTCTTCTTCAAAGGAGGCTTTGTCTGTTTCATAGGAGAATAGAATGTCTCCCTTTTTCACACTCTCGCCTTTTTTCTTCTTAATCTCAATGATGATACAACTCTCAACGGATTGCCCCTGCTTGGGCATGATTACTACAACTGCCATTTATGAATGATTTAAGCGTTTCTCAATTTATTGAATGAAACTTCGGGTGGATACAAAGATATCCATATTAGATAAGAATCAATCTGATTATCCACAATTAAACGTTTCTATTATGATGACAAATGTATTCATTTTACGTTTGTCACTGGTTTAATAATTGATTTTTTAGCTATCATTTTTGATATCTTTTCCAACTCTTAACAATGTTATTTCATTCAGATTCATTTTTTGCAATTAATATCAAAAAGTATAGTCATTAAATCATTTTTTTCATTGTAAAAATTCGATATAAACTGTACGTTTGCAGTCGATCATTCAAAATATTATATTTAACCTCATCATGAACAAAGGAAATTTCACCTCTTTTTTAGCTATCGATTTAGGGGCAAGCAGTGGCAGAGCCATTCATGGAGCAATACAAAGTGAACGATTGGTATTAAAAGAAATCAGACGGTTTCCGAACCCGATGATTGAAGTGAATGGTCGTTTATACTGGGACCTGCTCTATCTATATAATCAGATCATCGAGTCTTTAAAAGAAATAAAATCCCAACAGTTAACCATTACCTCCATTGGAATAGATACCTGGGGTGTTGATTTTGTATGTTTCGGGAAAGATGGCGAACCATTGCGCATGCCCTACTGTTACAGGGATTCACATACAACAGGAGCACCGGAACGATTCTTTTTAAAAATGTCGAAGGAAGAGTTGTATCAAAAGTCAGGTATTCAGATAATGAACTTCAACTCTCTTTTTCAACTGGATACACAACTGAAAGAAAACAGCTCAATCTATCCGATCATAGATAAGATATTGTTTATGCCTGATGCTTTGTCATACTTGCTGACCGGTAAAATGGTTACAGAATATACAATTGCATCCACATCACAGATGATAAACCCCTATTCAAAAGAATTCGATCGCTCACTGCTTGATGCGGTTCAGCTATCTCCCGATCAATTTGCACCTGTAGTTTTTGCAGGAACAGAAATAGGGAAAATTACAGCTTCAGTGCAACAATTGACCGGCCTGGAGGATATCCCCGTTATTGCTGTTGCAGGTCACGATACGGCATCAGCAGTGCTGGCCGTCCCTGCGGTGGATGAACATTTTGCATATTTAAGTTCGGGCACATGGTCGTTAATGGGTATCGAAACAAAAGAACCAGTCGTCAATGACGAGACCTATGCACTTAATTTCACGAATGAAGGGGGTGCTGACGGCTCCATCCGTCTTCTGAAAAACATCTGTGGTATGTGGCTTATTGAACAATGCAAGAAAGAATGGGATAAAGAGACACCGATCACCTATGAGGAGATTGTGACGGCAGCCAGGAATGCCACTCCTTTCCAATGTTTCATCAATCCCGATTCACCTTGCTTTGCCAGTCCAGCCTCCATGATAAAAAGCATTCAGAACTACTGCAGAGAGACAAATCAGTATATTCCTGAGAGCGTCGGAGAAATTGCCCGGTCTCTCTACGAGAGTCTGGCATTTCGTTACAAACAAACATTGGAAAAACTTCAGAAACTGGCTTCATTCCCTATTGAAACGCTCCATATTATTGGAGGAGGATCAAAAAACACAATGTTAAATTCATTCACTGCCAATGCCATCGGGATTCCTGTTGTGGCAGGTCCATCAGAAGCAACAGCCATTGGGAATATACTGCAACAGGCGATGGCGGCAGGATTGGTGAAGGACAAGGAGGAGATGCGACGCATCGTGCGTAACTCAACTGAACTGGAAACATTTGCCCCCTCACAAGAGGAATTATGGGAAAGTCAATACCGGAATTACCTCGAAGTATATAAAGAACTATAAATAACAAATTGAGAAAACAATCATGAAAGAAGAAGAATTGAAAAAGAGATCCGAGGATGCAAAGGAGCAATATGCATTGCTGGGAGTTGATGCAGATCAGGCTATCGAGAAGTTAAACAACCTATCCATCTCGATTCACTGCTGGCAGGGTGACGACGTATCAGGATTTGAAAATCCAGGCGGTGAGCTGACAGGTGGTATTCAGACTACGGGCAACTTTCCCGGAAAAGCCCGCACCATCAATGAATTAAAGAGTGACCTTGAAAAAGTGATCGCACTCGTCCCGGGAAAACACCGGATAAGTCTGCATGCCACATATGGCGACTTTGGCGGTGAATTTGTTGATCGCGACAAGGTTGAACCCAAACATTTTCAGAGTTGGATTGATTGGGCCAAAGCGAATGATGTGAAGCTGGATTTCAATTCCACATTTTTCTCGCATGAGAAAACCAACAGCGGGTATACCCTCTCCGATTTCAACCCTGAAATCCGCGCATTCTGGAAAGATCATCTGCGCCAGTGCAGACGCATTGCTGCCGAAATAGGTCGCCAACAAGGAGATGCATGTATTCACAACATCTGGATTCCCGATGGTGAAAAGGACAAGACCGTATCCCGCTACGCACACAGAAAACTGTTACAGGAGTCGCTGGATGAGGTGCTGGCAGAAAAGATAAGCAGCGATTATCTGAAAGATTGTATAGAGTGTAAGCTCTTCGGCATTGGTAGTGAAAGTTATGTCGTTGGTTCCCACGAATTTTATATGGGATATGCTGTCAAGAACAACATGTTGCTTACACTGGATGCAGGTCATTTCCACCCCACTGAAACCATCTCCGACAAACTCTCATCCATCCTGTTGTTTGTTCCTGAAGTCACCTTGCATGTGAGCCGTCCTGAGCGCTGGGACAGTGATCATGTTGTAATCCTTACCGATGAATTGCTCGCAATATCGCAGGAGATCGTGCGTTCAGGCCAGATGGAGAGGGTGCACATGGGATTGGATTATTTTGATGCATCCATCAATCGTATCGGAGCATATGTCGTGGGAATCCGTTCTGCACAGAAAGCAATGCTGCAGGCACTGCTGGAACCAACAGATAAACTGAGGGACTTTGAGAAACAGGACAAGAATTTTGAACGTATGGCTTATCTTGAAGAACTGAAGTCAATGCCGTGGAACGCGCTTTATAATTATTATTGCGCCCAGCAAGGTGTTCCGGTGGGCGAAGAGTACATCAAGAGCATTCAGGAGTACGAAGCACAGGTGACATCAAAAAGAGTATAAACGATGAACGCCATTATCGGTTTACTTATTATTGCGGTGGGAAGTATGGGCCAATCGAGCTCATACGTTCCCATCAACAAGATCAAGGATTGGTCGTGGGAGAATTTCTGGCTTGTGCAAGGGATTTTCGCATGGTTGCTGTTCCCTTTGCTGGGAGCATTCATGTCCAGCTCACTACCGGAACTGATTGATATATATAGCTCCAATGCATCCGCCACATGGCAAGCCGTTGGCTACGGAGTGCTCTGGGGTGTTGGGGGCCTGACATTTGGTTTAAGCATGCGCTACCTGGGAATAGCTTTGGGTCAATCGGTGGCGCTGGGAACATGTGCAGCATTTGGCACTCTGATACCGGCAATGTTGATTGGCACCGACCTTTTCTCTCCCAAAGGATTGATATTGTTGCTGGCTGTTGCCGTCACATTGTTAGGTATTGCACTGGTGGGTTATGCAGGCAGCTTGCGCTCCCGAAATATGACGGAGGAAGAGAGACGGAAAGCCATCAAAGACTTTGCATTGAAGAAAGGTCTGCTCATCGCACTGTTTGCAGGTGTCATGAGCGCCTGTTTCAGTCTGGGTCTGAATGCCGGCATCCCAATAAAGGAAGCAGCCATTGCCGCAGGAGCCAAGGAACTGTTCGCACAAAATCCGGTCACTCTCCTTGTAACCATCGGCGGATTTGTAACCAATCTGATCTATTGCCTTTATATGAACCAAAAGAACAAAACGGGTGGTGAGATAAGACGATCATCAAAAGCGGTGTTGACCAATAATTTATTGTTCTGTGCTTTGGCCGGATTACTGTGGTACTCTCAGTTCTTCGGTTTGGGTATGGGGCAAAGTTATTTCGAACAGGATAGCGTGATGATGGCTTTCTCCTGGAGTATCCTTATGTCACTGAATGTGATCTTCAGCAACGGTTGGGGTATTATATTGAAAGAGTGGAAAGGTGCAGGCAGCAAAGCTGTATTCTATCTCTCTGTAGGCATGGCAATATTAATTTTCTCATTGATCATTCCAAATCTATTTAAATAATACGTGTCGTTTAATAAATTCATTCTCTGGTTTTTATCAAAAGTCACAATGCGGAATCCACCTGTTGTCGCAAAGACAACTATTCCGCATTGTGCTTTGATTTTTTTTTGTATATTTACTGCCAATAATACACATGTAAATCTAAAACTGATGAGATGAGATATAACGATTTCGGTATTGATTTTAAATACCTGTTGGTTAATGCGAAAGACAAGTTATTTGGGCTAACAGTAAACACAGTTGGTTTTCAGCCCATTGCTCCTCACATGTTGTATCCCTCAACGGAGCATCCGAAGAATTATTATTTTAAACCGGGTAAAGGGCGTGTGCTGTCGGAATATCAGTTCGTTTATATCAGTAAAGGGAAAGGTTATTTTTCATCTGAGACAACCAAAAGAAGAAGTATCACCAAGGGAGAGGTTATTCTACTCTTTCCCGGTCAGTGGCACACCTACTGCCCCTTAAAAGAGACCGGATGGAACGAATACTATATTGGTTTTGAAGGCGCTATCATTGATAAGATTGTCTCCCACGGTTTTATCACACCCGAGAACCAGGTGCTTGAAGTGGGTGTGAATGAAGATCTGGTGAGCCTCTTCTCCACAGCCATCAAAGTGGCAAAAGAAGATAAAGGTGCAGCCCAGCAATATCTGGCGGGTATCGTATTTAATATATTAGGTACCATCCTCTCAATGGCTCAAAACAAGAATTTCGAATCAAAAGAGTCCACCCAGAAAATTGAACGTGCCAAGATCATCATGATTGAAAACATCCACAAGAATATCGATATAAAGGGAATAGCAACCAACCTGGGCATCAGTTATTCATTGTTCAGGAAGGTTTTCAAGGAGTATACGGGGTATGCACCCTCACAATATTTTCAGGAGTTAAAACTGCGAACGGCCAAAGAACTGCTGGCTGAAACAAACCATTCCATCAAAGAGATAGCATTTGAACTAAATTTCAGTTCATATGAATATTTCTTGTCATTCTTTAAGAAAAGAGTGGGCTCCACACCGATGGAATACAGGAACCTGGGCAGAGTGGAATAGATTCATGGTCAAATAGCACATCATCACTATCAAAACATGAAGACAAAACAGAAGTTATTTTTTTTTACAACAATCGCTCTTTTCATCTGCCTACAGGCTGGAGCACAGGGAAATTTTACTCCCACCGGATTAAGGGTGAATCTGTTATCCAACCCTGATGCACTCTTTCTGAACGGATACAAGGTATCCACACCATTGCATGAGGCGGTCACACAAAAAGAGAATTTCCAATTTACCGAAATCAGTACCCATATACCTTTCTTTGGATGGGTTGTTTCATCAAATAATCAAAACAGCAGGCAGACAGCCTACCGGATATTGGTTGCATCCGATCAATTCATTCTGCAAAACGACTCGGGCAACCTCTGGGATTCAGGAAAAGTGAACAGCAGTATCTCATCAAATATCTTCTACAAAGGCACTCAACTGAAGCCGGGAAAAGTCTATTTCTGGAAAGTCAGACTATGGGATCATAACAACAGTGAATCGGAATTCTCCGGATTCTCCTCCTTTAAAATGTCGGACACACTCACAGATTATGCTACTGACAGGTATCCCATACAAAAGCTGGATGAACATCCTGTTGCAATTGATCAAACAGCGGCACACAATTATATTGTCGATTTCGGCAGGGCTTCATTCGGCAGGATAAGGATCAATCTCTTTTCCGATAACGGAACCGATACTGTCACTGTTCACCTGGGAGAGGCACAGAAAGAGGGTCGTATTGACCGTGCACCCGGGGGCACCATTCGTTATTCTCAATACAAGATAAAGCCCGATAAAGGGTGGAACACCTATCTGGTGACAATACGTCCCGACAAGAGAAACACTGGCTCTCAAGCAGTCTTGATGCCGGAGTACATAGGTGAGGTGACACCCTTCCGCTATTGTGAGATTGAGAACTATCGATTCCCTTTAGAGAAAAAGGATCTGATCAGAGAGAGCGCTTTCTACCCCTTCAGCGACTCAGACTCCTTTTTCAATAGTTCAGATACCGTGTTAAACAGCGTATGGGATATAAGTAAATACACTATAAAAGCAACTTCATTCACAGGGGTATATATTGATGGCGATCGTGAACGAATCCCCTACGAGGGTGACGTCCTCATCAATCAGTTATCACACTACTGTGTAGCAGGTGAATATAGTATGGCCCGTTATTCTCACGAATACCTGATCCACCGGCCCACCTGGCCTACGGAATGGATCATGCAATCCGTCCTTATCGCCTGGGAAGATTACATGTACACGGGGAACAAGCGTTCACTGGAACAATACTATGATGACCTGAAAGCCAAGACGCTGGCAGCCCTGTCCGATGAAAAGGGTTTTATCAGTACCCGCACAGGAAAGGTAACACCTGAAGTACTTGCATCAATCCATTTCAATGGTAAGTTGCGTGATATTGTTGACTGGCCTCACACGGGTATCCTGGGTCTGGAAAAGGAAGAGGGAGGTGAAACAGACGGGTTTGTATTTACCGATGTGAACACTGTCGTCAATGCATATCATTACAGGGCACTGACGCTTATGGCCCGTATCGCGGAAACGGTGGGGAAAGAAGCAGATCAGAAGAATTTTGCACAAAGGGCAGCCAGATTGAAAAAATCATTCAACCAGATTCTATTTGACAGCAAGCGAGGTGTCTATATAGATGGTATCGGAACGGAGCATGCATCACTTCATGCCAATATGTTTCCGCTTGCATTTGGACTGGTGGAGGAGAAAAATGAAGCATCTGTGCTGCAATTTATCCGATCGCGAAAAATGGCATGCAGCGTATACGGTGCACAATTTCTTCTGGATGCCATCTATGACAAGCACGATGCTGCTTACGGCTTAGAGCTGCTCACCTCCACCTCTGAGAGAAGCTGGTACAACATGATCCGGGTGGGTTCAACAATCACACTTGAGGCATGGGACAACAGATACAAACCCAATCAGGACTGGAATCATCCCTGGGGTGCAGCACCAGCCAACCTGATACCACGCAAGCTGATGGGCATAGAGCCTTTGGAGCCGGGATTCCGGAAGATAAGGATCAAGCCTCAGCCCTCCACGCTGGAGCATGCTGAAATAAAACATCCTACTATTCTTGGTGATGTCATAGCCAGCTTTAACAACATACCGAATGAATCGTTTCAGCTGGAAGTAACCATACCTGCAAACAGCAGTGCGGATATCTATCTCCCTTTCTTTTCGAAGAAACAGAAGATCGAACAGGACAATCAACCGGTCTCCTATCACAGAAAAGGCGATTTTTCAGTGATTGAGAATGTAGGGTCGGGTAAATGGGTGTTTAGCGTGGAACGGTAAAAAATCTATCAATATCAACGTGATTATTTAAACTCTTTATTTATGAAAAATATCTTTATCTATCTCTTCTCATTGGCGTTGTGCTTTTCAGGTAGTCTGCATGCCCAAAAGAATGTGCTTCAGGATCATTTTAAAAACAATCTTCATAAAGATGAGATAACCCGAAGTTATGTTACACCGGTTAAAATAGTTTGGCAATCGGATCATCAGGACAAGCAGGTAAAAAATTCAGCCGTGCTCCTTACCAAGTTCGACGGGCAGCTCTCAACCAGTGGAGAAGGGATGTGCATGCTCAAATCGGATGATCAGAAAGAGGCTTCCATTCTGCTCGACTTCGGCAATGAGCTGTACGGGGGAATAGAGATAGCGGCAGCCATACGTGGCGATAAGAACCCGGTGAGGATACGAGTTCGTCTGGGAGAATCGGTCTCTGAGGCGATGAGCGACACTGGTGACAACAGTGTGCCGGGCATGAACTCTGCCACCAATGATCACTCACTGAGAGATTTCACCCTTGATCTTCCGTGGCTGGGAACCGTAGAGATTGGCAATTCGGGATTCCGTTTTGTAAGAATAGATCTGCTGGATAAAGGGGTTGATCTGCCTCTCAGGTCGGTACGTGCAATATCAAGGTATCGCGATATCCCCTATCTGGGTTCGTTCAGATCGAGTGATGACCGACTCAATAAGATCTGGGAGACAGGTGCATATACAGTACATCTGAATATGCAGGATTATCTGTGGGACGGTATCAAACGTGACAGGCTTGTCTGGGTGGGTGACATGCACCCCGAAGTGATGACAATCAACAGTGTCTTTGGTGATAACGAGGTGGTCACAAAGAGTCTCGACTTTGCCAGGGATACCACCCCGCTGCCCGGATGGATGAACGGCATCTCATCCTACTCTCTCTGGTGGATCATTATCCACAGGGACCACTACCTGCATCAGGGTGATCTGAACTATCTGAGAGAACAACAAAGCTATCTGAAAAGACTCATCCCTCAGATTACTAATAAAATAACGGAGGGCAAAGAGAATCTTGATGGAGGACGTTTTCTGGATTGGCCCACATCAGAAAACCCGGAGGTGATTCATTCGGGACTGCACGCCCTAACGTTGATGACGATGGAGGCAGGAGAAGATATAGCCATATGGCTGAATGACCCTGAATTGCAGAGGTTATGCGCAGAAACAGCAGAATCATTA
>JADMKJ010000180.1 GCA_015478855.1 Proteiniphilum sp. | reverse complement strand
GGCAACGAACGATTTCCCCTCTCCCGGGACGGTGGAGGTGAAGATCACCACCTTATTGTCGGCACCCAGTGCGAGCAGCATCTTGGTACGAAGCATGCGGAATGCTTCGTCAATCTCATCTGTATCACCATCCTTCACGACCACGTTGCACTCATCAGCACAGGTAGGTATGTCGCCCAGCACCGGCACTTTAGTGATCCTATCCACGTCACCTCGTGTGCGTATACGGTAGCGCAACAGATCAATCAGGTAGATGAAAGCTGCCGGGAGCAACAGACCCAGCAAGAGGGCTGCCAGCAGTACGATCATCGACCGGGGTGCCACGATCCCTGCAGGGGCTGCCTTGTCGAGCACCTTCGCTTTATTCACATGAACCTCCTGCGCCAGGGCGTTCACCTCCCTCTTCTTCAGCAGCATCAGGAAGAGATCAGCTTTTATCTGTTGCTCACGGGACAGCACCATGAACTCACGCTCCTGCTTGGGCACGCTGTTGATCCGTCCTCCGAAGAGGCTCGTCTGGTTCTGTGCATCGCGTTGTTCTATCTGCAGTGCACGTTGCACGCTGTTGATGGAAGTGGTAATGTTCCGATGAAATCCCGCTATCTGCTCCCTGATACGTATCATGGCAGGATTGTCGTCAGTCATGCTCTGCGAGAGGCGCTCGCGATCACGCAGCAGGCGGTTGTATTCAGTGGTGACCGCTGCCAATGTAGGATCTTCAATCCCTATGTTTGAGGGTATCGTCTTGTCGATGTTCTGCGGATTGCTCAGGTAGCTTTGCAGCGTGCCGATCACGTCAAGTTGTGTCTCTACCTGCACCAGCTGTCTGTCGTAGGTGCTCTCCATCTGCATGTCACGCTGAAGGTCGGACTGCAGGTCAGTGAGGCCCTCCTCCCGTTTATACTCCTCCACATTCCTCTCGGCAATGCTCAGCTTTTTGTCGATGATTGCAATACGTTCCTTTATAAACTGCTGCATGCTGCGTGCTTCCTGGTTCTTATCCTCAATCGCATCGTAGTTGTAAGCCTTCACCAGCATGTCCAGAAAATCAATCCCCTTCTGCTTAGAGGTGGTCTCCAGGGAGAGGTTCAACACCGAGGCGGTGCGTGATACAGGCGCCACCTCCAGGCTGGCACGATAGCTGTTGGTCACTGCATCGGGGTATTGGATACGCACATTGATCAGTCGTTCATCGCTCTCACCCCCCTCTCGTCGACTAAAGGAGATGTTACCCGGCTCCGTCATCAATAAAGCGGGCAGCTGTCTGAAGAGTGTATCAATGGTTGAGCCCGCCACCGTTCCTGTCACAATGAGCTGTTCATCGCCACGCATCTGCATCTGAAGGAAGATATCCTCATTCAGACTCTCAAGATCACCCTGCTCCATCGCCACGATCACCGGGCTGTCTGTATAGAGGTCTGCTTCTCTGATGCTGTCGGCAATGAGATAGCTGGTGTGGAGGTTCAGTCTGTTCACCACCGTATTTATCAGAGCATGTGATTTCAGGATGAAAGTCTCGTTCTCCACATTGCTTACATCACCCATCATCGCCAACGCGTTCAATGTACCCGGCATGCCGGATGCACCTCTTCCGTTCTCCTCTTTCAGGATAATAGATGTACTTATTTTGTAAATGGGGGTAGTACAACGGAGGTAGATGAAAGCAATCATCATAGCGATGATCACTCCCAGGACGATCCATTTCCATTGTTTGAGAAACAGCGTGGCAATCTCGATCACAGAGATCAGCTCTTTCTCATCCTCTTCTACGGCCTCGATTAAGGTATGCTGTTGCGGGTTTATATCATTCATAACAGTAATCCGGAGAGTGCAGCATGCTTTTCAGATATACTGCAGGATCTCCCGCTGATAATCTGATACCAACCAATCACACAGCAAGCAAGAACGATCCTTTACAAAATGGACGCATCTCTTCCGTATACACAAAAATAGTTTGTTCCAACCAGAACTCAAAAGTAATCAAAAACCCTTGTTTTTACTCCTTCCCCTTAATATATAGATTAGTTCTAAATAAATGCAGCGAAATAATATGGGTATGCTGTAACCTTTCTTCCATCAGGGTTTAAACCCAAGCCACCGGCCTTAACAACTTCCACCTAAAGACTTACAACTTATCGCTTATTGCTTTTCCCTAATCGGATCATCATACTGCAGCTGCAGCCGTCTAAGTTCCTTGTGTAAATCTCCTGTAATCTCTTCAAACCCCTCCTTACCATAGAGATTATGCATCTCTGTCGGGTCTGTCTCCAGGTCGTAGAGCTCCCACACGTCGATGTCGTCATAGAAATGAATCAGTTTGTATCGATCGGTCTTCACCCCGTAGTGACGTTTCACCGCATGCTCACCCGGGTATTCGTAGTAGTGGTAGTAGAGCGACTTGCGCCAGTTCTTC
>JADMKJ010000179.1 GCA_015478855.1 Proteiniphilum sp. | reverse complement strand
GGAGTGGTAAAAATGGAATGAAATTATCCGTCCTTGAAAATCAGACTACGGAGCTGCTGTCGCTCTTCATCTCTTCTCTGGTGAGACGATTGTCCAGACATTCGAAAAACGATCTGTTTGAAGATCTCTTCTTTAAAGGGAAGACGTATGCCTTCGCGGGAGTGGGAGAGAATGCCCTGAGCGGGGGCATCAAGGTATGGCTCGACAGGTATTCTCTTACCGCTGAGGTCTACAAGCCGATGATCACCGTCACGGCATACGGGGATGAGGATATTTTTGATGTGTCTATCAGCATCGAAGAGAGTGCAGCCCCCGAATCATTGCCTGTGCCACTGACATCGATATTGAAGGAGGAGGCATATGTGAGTAAGCGGTTTAAGATACTCCAGAGCCTCTCCTTGCTCTCTCCCTTCATCAAGGGACTTGACAGACACATAGACACGCTGGGTGAAGAGCCAATCCGCTTCGACAATGCATCCTTCGCCCCTTTCCTGATGGAGGTGCTGCCGGCCATCCAACTGCTCGATATAAAGATCCTTCTACCCAAGTCGCTACAGCATCTGCTACATCCCAAACCATCGCTGATGGTGAAAAAGAAATCGGAAGAAAACGGGTTCCTGCGACTGGACGACCTGCTGGCTTTCGACTGGCAGGTTGCCCTGGGTGACACCCTGTTATCACCTGCCGAGTTCAAGAAGCTGTTGAAGCATGCGTCGGGACTCTTCCGCTTCAAGGAGAACTATATCTACGTGAGTGAGGCGGATATGATGAAGCTGCACAAAGTGTTCACGCAGGAGAAACCGATGAACGCCTATCAGTTGCTGCAGACGGCTCTCAGTGGGGAGTATGAGGGTGCGCCCGTGAGACTGACCGATGAGGTGAAGGAGCTGATCAATGAGTTGACCTCGGACAAGAACATCCCCCTTCCGGAGGGACTGAACGCTGCTTTGCGTCCCTACCAGGAACGGGGCTACTCCTGGATGTACCGCAACAGTCGCATCGGCTTTGGAAGCATCATAGCCGACGATATGGGGCTGGGAAAAACATTGCAGGTGATCGCCATCCTCCTTAAACTGAAAGAGGATCACATGATCACCCCGAAGAAGAAAGCATTGGTGGTGGTACCCACGGGGTTACTGACCAACTGGCAGGAGGAGATCGCCCGCTTTGCTCCTTCCATCACGACCCACATCCATCATGGTACGGCACGCGACCTGAAGCTGTTCGATGCGGACGTGATGCTGACCACCTACGGTGTCTGCCGTGGCGACAGCGACCTGCTCAAAAAACAGAAATGGGCTGTGATGGTGATCGATGAGGCCCAGAACATCAAAAACCACGAAACGGCACAGACGAAGGCTGTGAAGAGCATCCCCGCGGAGACACGTATAGCGATGAGCGGGACACCCGTGGAGAACAGACTGAGTGAATTCTGGTCGATCATGGATTACACCAACAAAGGATACCTGGGAAGCATCAAGAATTTTAATAAGGATTATGCTGCTCCCATTCAGGTGTTCAACGATGAGCAGGTGGTACATAAATTCAGAAAAATAACCTCTCCCTTCATGATGCGACGGATGAAGTCGGACAAGTCGATCATCTCCGATCTGCCGGACAAGGTGGAGCAGAACCAGTACGCATTGCTCACCAAACAACAGGCGGCTCTCTATGAAAAGACCATGCTGGCGGCGATGGAGGTGATTGAGGGTTTCGGCGAGGGGGGTGATCCCCAGAAGCTGTTTCAACGACAGGGACTGATACTCCAGATGATCCTGGCTCTGAAACAGATATGCAACCACCCGACCAACTTCCTTAAGAACGGGAACATCGACCCATTGCTCTCTGGCAAAGTGGTACTGCTCTTCGAGCTGCTCGACGCGATCATCGAGGCAGGTGAGAAGGTGCTCCTGTTTACGCAGTTCAGGGAGATGGGTGCCTTGTTGGAACGATTCATCGCCGACCGCTATGGAGATGCTCCGCTCTTCTATCATGGGGGATGTACGGTTGCACAACGCAAAGAGATGGTGAACCGCTTCCAGGAGAACCGTGCCGATAAAATATTTGTGCTCTCGCTGAAAGCAGCGGGGACAGGACTCAACCTGACAGCAGCCTCGCATGTGATCCATTTTGACCTCTGGTGGAACCCGGCCGTGGAGAACCAGGCTACTGACCGCGCCTACCGCATGGGGCAGAAGAAAAACGTGATGGTGCATCGCTTCATCACCAAGAACAGCTTCGAGGAGAAAATTGACGAGATGATTAACAAGAAGAAGAAATTGGCCGAGATGACAGTCTCCACCGGTGAAAACTGGATCGGTAAATTGAATAACAAGGAACTGAGGGAGATATTTGAAGTGTAAGTAATAAGCTGTAAGCTGTAAGTCGTAAGCTATAAGCTTTTTAGGTGGAAGGTTGGTAGGG
>JADMKJ010000178.1 GCA_015478855.1 Proteiniphilum sp. | reverse complement strand
GGTATTTCGCCAATTGGGTGAGGGATCATGTACAGTGGGAAGTCCTTTCAGTATTTAGCTCCTCCGCCAGTCGTGGAATACGATGGGATCAGATCGATAGTGAGATCGACTGGAAACGGTACCACCAGGGAATCACCCATGCAGCTATCCGCTGGATCAATGTGCATACCGATAACAATTGGCGTCCTCACAATATCCCTTCGACCTATGAGAACTATCTAAAAGGTGATTTTGACTACTGTTATCCGGACACCCACAACAGTACCACCGGGAATTATGGGGGTATGTTCATCCTGCCGGATCCAATTGTCGTGAATATTTATTCGGTGATGGACAATATGACGGGAGATAACTGATTCATGCGAATGGTGTACCATTTGCCCTACGCACATCAATATTGTCAATCATTGCATTTCCCCGGTGTCTGAGGAAAAACTCAACGATGTCCGCAATCTCCTCCGGTTGAATAAGTTGTGACTCATCGATATCAGCACGCATCGTCTTGACCATGTCGGTGGCTACGCCACCGGGAGCAATGGTATGTACCCTGATGCCAAGGGGCTGCACCTCTTTTGCCAACACCTTAGAGAAACCCATCAACGCATGCTTCGATGCTGCATAGGCTGCCTGATGCACATATCCCAACCGGCCCACCACCGATGAAATGTTGATAATGGTAGCACATGCAGATTCACGAAGATAGGGAATCGCCTCCTTACAGATAAAAAAAGGTGCACGGGCATTGACAGCCATGGAGTGATCCCATTCGTGGTAATCGGTCTCTTCGAGTGATTTGGAAATAGCATACCCGGCATTGTTTACAAGCAGATCAATCCCCCCGAACATTTGAATGGTCTCCCCTATTAATCTTCCGGGAGTATCAGGAGCAGAAATATCAGCAACAATGATATGTGGTTTGGGGGCAATCTTTTGAATATGATCTTTCAACATCTCAAGTTTGTCAGCATCCCTTCCAGTGATGACAATCTGCATCCCCATAGCTGCTAGTCTGATGGCAATACTCTCACCGATACCCCTTGATGCTCCGGTAATCAGGGCAATCATTCCCTTCGTTTCCATATTCAATCATTTTATAAATAGAGAACAAAAATACGTAATATGTAACAATCATGAAAAGTAAATTGTACCTAAGTCAGAGATAAATCAAAAAACAAACTATATTTATCAATAATTGAAGAGCAATGCGTTATTCTTCATTTACTTTTGTATATTACTGTTGTCTGGCTTAAAAATATCTGGGCACTCAACGATAATCCGCTTTTTAAATTGTTGTAAAAACAGATATTTTTCAAAATAGAAAAACGCTTGTTCATCTTAAATAATTTCGCAATATTTCGAAGAATACTTTGGGAAATAAGACCCGTGATAATAAACGAAAAAAAAAACGAATAATCAACTGAATGTCTATATCGATTATTCGGAGTGGACTCACTATTTTATAAAAGTCTTTATGGTAAGATGTAAGCGTATATTACTGCTACTACTGCTGCTGCCGATGCTACTCTGCAGACCCGCATCCGGGCAATCGCAATGGGAAAAAGGTTATCCAAAGAAAGTGTATGAGCGGGAACTGATGAAACATTTCACTACACCACCCGCCGGCTATGGCAATGTCCCTTTCTACTGGTGGAACGGTGATTCATTGAACAAAAAGCGACTGAAGGAACAACTGGATATCATCTCTTCAGCGGCTATCGATGGTTTTGCTGTCAGTTATATCCATACTACTCCTGCGATAGATACGTTAGAGAACAAAAATGGTTATGGTCTTTACGGCATGACAGAGCCGGGAGCGCCAACTGTCTTCTCGGAGGAGTGGTGGGAGATATGGAACTGGTTCTCGGGTGAGGCGGGACGCCGTGGCCTGGGCGTCGGTCTTGATGATTATACCGTGGGATGGAACGGCAACGGCTACTATCCTGATGAGCTGGATACCATGTCGCTGTTCCATGGCTACAGCGGTGAGCTGGTGATCAGCGTGGACAGCATTGCCGGCGGTGAGACCTACGATGCTCCCCTGCCGGAGGATCTGCTGACGATGGTGGCGTGGCCGGGCAAGGTGCTGCTCACCGACCACGTTGCTGGGGGACGCATCCGCTGGACCGCTCCCGGTGAAGGGATGAAGCGTATCTACACAATCACCACCAGGCCGGGTTATGTGATCCACCCCGAGCATGGTAACAAGCTGCTGGATGTCTATTTCAACCGTTTCGAACAGCGCATGGATAAGGAGGGACGCGAAGGGATGAACTACTTCTTCCAGGATGAGCTCTCATACCCGATCAATATGCTTTCATGGTCTGACGATTTCAGTGATGAGTTCATCAAAAGAAAAGGGTATGACCTCACTCTCTACCTGCCGGCACTGAAGGAGTATATCGGGCCGGTGACCCCACGCATACGGATGGACTACAGCGAGGTACTGATGGATCTCTCGGAAGAGCGATACTTCGAACCGATATATAAATGGCATGCCGACAGGGGACTGATGTATGGCTGCGACAACCTGAGCCGTGGCAAGAACCCGGTAGCCTACATCGACTACTTCCGCGCGATGTCATGGTTCACCGCCCCCGGCAACGATGCTCCCGCAAGGGGATCGAGCTTCATCGAGACGAAGGTATCAAGTTCAATCGCACATCTATACCGGCGCCCGCGCACCTGGCTGGAGGCGTTCCACAGCATGGGATGGGGCAGCTCCGGCGCCTGGCTCACCGATCAGATTGATCATCACTTCATCGCCGGCGGCAACCTGGTATGCATGCACGGCCTCTACTACTCCACCCACGGGGGATGGTGGGAGTGGGCTCCGCCCGACTTCCACTTCCGCATGCCTTACTGGCCTCATATGAAACGCTGGCTTGATTATACCGAGCGGATGAGCTTCATCCTTAGCCAGGGTAGTCATGTCTGCGACATCGCACTGATCTATCCCACCGAGGCGATGCAGGCCTACCCCGCGACGACACCCGACAATCTGTTCGATCTGGCGCTGCGGCTGAGCAACAGCGGGCTGGATTTCGATTTCGTGGATTTCCGCTCACTGCGGGATGCCGGTATCGCTGAGCGGGAGCTACGGATGGCAGATGAACGATACAAGGTGCTGATCATGGCGGACATGAAAGCGATACACCACTCCTCACTCTTGCAGGCGCTGGCCTTCTACCGCGGCGGGGGCATCGTCCTGGCTACGGGAATGCTTCCGCTTGCCACCTCCGCTGAAGGTGAACAGGATCCCGCGGTGGAGGCTATGTTGCGTGAGCTGTTTGGTCTCACCGCCGCCGAGGCGGCAGCGGGCATGCCGGCTGTAAAACAGGTGAACGCTGCCGGCGGCGTGGGATGGTACCTCGCCGACGCACCGGAGCAGCATATCGCGGAGCTGATCACCCCCGACTTCGCTCCGGAGCAGGGTGTAGGCAAGGTGCTGCACCGCAGGGTGGGTGACAAGGATATCTATATGGTGAAGGATGTGGCGAAAGGAAGCGAATGCTTCTTCCGTGCCACGGGTCGCGTGGAGCTGTGGGATGCCCGCAGCGGCACTGCCCGCCCCTACCCGGTGGTGGCACAGGATGACACCAGCACCCGCTTACGGATGGAGCGGGAGACGGGTAACTCCTACCTGCTGCTCTTCTCACCCGGTAAGCCGTTGCTGGAAGAGGAGGAGAGTGCTGCTCCCCTGTTGACACGCGAGATACCGATAGAGGGGGAGTGGGTGACAGAGCTGCTCCCCACGCTCCAGAACAAGTGGGGTGACTATCGTTTTCCCGCCTTCGACGGGATGATCGGCGCCGAGGCACGTTCGTTCCGCTACCTGCCGGAAAATGAGGCGACCGGCAGCTGGACATCACCCGATTATGATGACAGCGGCTGGGAGGAGGGCATCTATGGTTATGGGCCGCAGCTGATGACCCGCGCAGAGGAGACTGACTGGATACCTCTCTCCTTCTCCTGGCAGTACGGTGTATGGGATAACCCGGGTGCACAGGGTTACCACGGACTGAAAGGGAAGGTAGACGACCGCTTCTTCATCCTCGACAAGGGGAGACAACAGCGGTTCAAGACCTCTCTCTTCGCACCGGACAGTGGTCTCTATCGCATGGTGAGCGACGGGGTAACACCACAACAGGTGCGCGTGAACGGAGAAGTGGTGAGGGAGACAATCCGCCTGAAGAGAGGGTGGCATCAGATGGAAGTGCTGTACGACCAGTCAGAGAAGCAGGAGTACCAGTCGCGCACGGGTCTCTTCAACGACACACGTCACCGCGGCATGGTCCTCTTTTATCCCGGGGGGATGACATTGCCGGAGAAACGTACCCGCTACGACGGAGAGGTATCGTCGCGGTGGAATGGCAGCAAACACCTGATGTATGATCCCTACGGTGGTACGCGCGATCGCTGGCGCTTCCGCTTTGATGCGGCACCGGGACTGGAGGCGATGACGCTGGTGCTGCAGGGTGAGCTGATCGATTGCTGGATCGACGGGGTGAAGATTGTGCGACGACAGATCACCCGCACGAGCGGGAGTGACGGTGCAACACGTTACCGGGTGATGCTCCCCGCGAAGCAGTTGAGGACGTCAGCCATCGCCTTCACGGTGCGGGCGGAGAAAGGTTATCAGGGTCCGGCAGTGATTCGTGCGCCGGTCGCCCTGCAGACCTCGACGGGACGGATGCAAAGCGGCGACTGGTCGGAGGAAGGTGCGCTGCGCTTTTATTCCGGTGGGATCCGCTATCGCAAGAGATGCGAACTGAACGACACCGACAGGGCCCGGCAGGTGATGTTAAGTCTGGGTGATGTGGTAGCCACCTGTGAGGTGACTGTCAACGGTCACTCTGCAGGCGTGCTTATCAGCCCCCCCTACGAGCTGGATATCACCTCCCTTGTGCGTGAAGTAGAGAATGAGATCGAGGTGCTGGTCTACAGCACCCTGTCGAACCATTACCAGACCATACCCACGCCCTATCGTGGTGAACCCACGGCGGGATTGATCGGTCCGGTATCATTTGTGATCAGTGAATAAAATGGCAGCCTGGTGAATCCTTGCCGCAGGGAGCTCTATATTGGTGAAGCCTGCTGGTTATATCCATCATTAACGGACTCAATTAATGTCAATATCAAAAAAACCAAAATGTTTACATTGAATCTTCTCATCGGCGTTTTATTATTCACTCCTTTTAATCTATCTTCATTCAGAAAACAAGTTATCTCTTCTGATTTAAAGGTGATTGAATCTCCTTACATCAGTAGAGCGACAAATAACTATAACGTTTTCGAAAACGTGAAGCCTCCCAAAAGAGTAAATCTGAATGGTGAAGATATTATTCCTCAAATTACATTTCCCGAAATAGCGCAAAAAGATTTCAAAGATGCTTTTAATGTGCTGGATGAGTGTCTGGTCATGGAGCCGGGCTTTGGGTTTAATTTCCCCTTCATCGCACCTGGAGGACATTATGGTGCATGCTGGTGGCAGATTGATGCTTCCCTGGCATTAAACGGTGCAAAATGGGTAAACCAGCACTTCTCGGAGAATGTATTGAGAGGATTTGCCAGCGTCCGGAAGCCTGATGGCAGAATACCGCTATATGGGTATGATGAGATACCGGGTTATCCGATATGCAGCTCGCTCCCCAAACTTTTTGGTTCTGCTTATGCAGTACTGAAGCACTCAAACGACAATGAACTTATTCATACGACCTATGACTATCTGAAAAAGTATATGGATTGGTGGTCGGACGCCAGACGAGACAATGAAACAGGTTTAATAACAGGCGTATTTGAAGAGTCATTTCCTCCTGTTGAGAATCAACTGAAAAGAGTGGCGCAAGTAGACCTTAATGTTGAAATAGCCGCGGGGTGCAACATACTGGGAAAGCTGGCAAAGCACCTGGGGATCACTTCTGATTACAGGAAATATTCAGCTATGGAAGAGGAGATCAAAGCAGCGATCAACAAATATATGTGGGATGAAAGCAGTGGCGCCTACTACTCATACCGGATTAAGGAGAAGAAACTGGACAGCGGCCTTTTCTGTTATGCCTTCGACCCATTCAGATTACAGATTGCTCCCCGGGAAAGAATTTCAGCAATGGTATCCATGCTTACGGACGATAACTTCTTCAATTGGGATAGTAACCCAATCACGAGTGCCGCAAAAACAGATAAATCGTACAACGAAACGGTAGGGACATACAACGGCGCTTTTGCATGGTCGGGTGATATCTGGACGCTGAGGAATGAAGTGGTTATCCGGGGATTGGAAGATATCGGAAGATATGACCTTGCTGCTTATTTATCGTTAAGGACAGTAAATTTGTTTAATGCCAATTATGCGGAATTCATTAAGCCCTCTGATGGAACAGGACATGGCGAACAAAGATATGCCTGGTCTGCATCACAATACATTCAGATACTGATCGAGAATATATTTGGTATCGATTATAACAGTTTTAATAATACAATTACAATTCGGCCCAATCTGGATGGATCACTGGCAGGTAAAGATATTTCACTTGAGAAGCTATTACTGCCTGATGGAAATCGACTGAGCCTCTATCTATCCAAAAAAACTGAATCAACAACAATTAGGTATCAGATCGACGGAGAGAACAAGGAACAGCGTATTGTTATTTCATTGCCAACAAATGAGGCCATTGCCTGTAAAGTAGCGAACAGGTCAAAAAAAAATGTGAAACTAACGAAATTAAAAAAAGGAGCAGCACTGATATACCAGATAGATAATGGTAAAAAATATGACGATGAATTCACTTTTCTCTTTGGCAGCCATAAATGAAAATCGGTGATACTGTCACATATTAACAGAAACTCTTAAATCGCTCCTGCTCAGCTATCGCGGCATTCTCCAAACCTGTCTGGCATATATCTGTTGTCATTTTTGTGTTAATTTTAGTTTCACAGAAGCATATTTTTCTTAATTTTGTTGAACGATTAACACAATCTTCGTCATTGAACCCCTTATATTAAGCAGTCAATAGCCAATACTTATGAAACAGATCACCACTAAACTATTTCTTCTATTATCCCTGTTGCTGACGTTCGTTGTCTGCAGCGATGAGATCGGGGATGAGAATGGAAACGATATAATCATTGAAGATGAGATAAGTAAAACGATTGCCCCGGTACTTAATCTGAAGGCAGAAGCGACATCACTGGAGAATGAGATCGCCCTGAGCTGGAAAAATCCGCCTGATGATCACCTGTTGAAGATTGAGATTACGTATGAAGCGCTGGAATCAGCGACAAAAGCCTCTGCCAATCCTACACTGATTGACGCAGTGAAAGGTGAAGAGGTGACTGTTCTGATAACCCTGCCTGAATACAATAGCTATAAGATCGGTGTCGTTGCGATAAATGAAGGAGGTATACGATCCATCAGAAAATGGGTTGAGGCAGCTCCGTTGAGACCAGCTGATGAATCTGTTTCAATGCCTCTCTTTTTAAGCAGGGCCGACACGCTGATGACAGCCTTAACAGATCTCTATCTGGGTGGCCCCCGTGATGTGTGGAATGCAAGCTACCCCAATGCTACCGGTCCCTATTGGGATGGTGATGCCGTTGTATGGGGACAGGGAGCCGGCTTCTCAGCCTTTACTGCCATCAGAGAAGCGACAACAGGAACATCGCTTGAAGCGAAGTATGCTGCGATGGAGAGCCGCATGTTGACAAGCATCAATCAATTTATTACGAACGATGCAAATATCGCTGCCTATGCTGTCTATCCGGCAAGTGGGAACCAACGTTTTTATGATGACAATGCATGGATAGGCCTCGACATGGTTGATCTTTATCTGCAAAGCAATAAAACGAAGAGCCACTGTTTGGATAAAGCGGTGCTGGTATGGGAGTACCTAAAAAAAGGAACTGACAATATTGCCGGGGGCGGGATCCACTGGAGAGAGATCCCTGCCACAAGCTCCAAGCATACCTGTTCTACCGCTCCGGGAGCTGTGCTGGCGGCAAAGCTATACATTGCCACGGGAGAAGAGAAATATCTCCGTAATGCGACAGAGCATTACAGCTGGCTGAAGAAGACACTCCAGGATCCGGCGGACCTGTTATATTGGGATAATGCCCGTGAGGAGAATGGAGAGATCATCATCGAAAAGAACAAATATTCATACAACGCAGGACAGCCGATGCAGGCAGCGGTACTCCTCTACACCATCACAGGTGAGCTGTCTTATCTGACCGATGCACAGGTTATTGCGGAAGCGGCCTACCGAAGATGGTTCCGCCCATATTACTCGGCTCCACTGGATGAGAGTATCAGGATTATTACCGGACATACCTGGTTTAATGCCATCCTTTTCAGAGGGTTCATCGAGCTCTACATTGCGGAGGTTGAACGATATGGTGAGGCGGACAGAACCTATATCGCTGCATATGAGAAGTCATTGTCCCATGCATGGCTCTCCAGATGCAGGCAAAGCACCAACTTGCTCAATGATGATTTCACGGGCGGCTCATCCCAATACAGCTGGGATATCCTGATGGAGGGGGCATCAACAGAGATGCTGGCTCGTTTGGCTTCATTGGAACGCGATGGTTTGTAAAAGAGTATAAACAACAGAAAAAAATAATATGATACCAAGGATCAATCATCCATCAATATTGCTGTTCTGCTTCTTTTTAACCCTCACAGCATGTGGTGAGGAAAAAGTAAACGATGAGAACCTGGAAGAGCCGAAAGAGCCTGTTGCCCTGACGCTGGAAAGAGAGAAGGTCTCATTGATGCCGGGCGAAACAGTCTCGGTGAAGATTACAAGTGGTAACGAGCAGTACCAGGTGAAATCATCCGGCAACGATGTGATAAACGCATCGGTAACGGGTGATATAGTCACACTTACCGCCGGCACCGTGGAGGATAAGGCTGAGGCGGTGGTTGTCGTGGTGGATCAGATGTTTAAGAGAGCCTCAATTGATGTCTGTGTAGCCAATGAGTTTGAGATGCAGCTAAGCCATGATCACATCATCCTGACTGAAGGAATGAAAGGAAATGATGCGGCTACAATCTTTATCGAGAGCGGTAATTCTGGATACCAGCTTGAACTGATCAATAACACAAGCAGCTATCTGGAGGTGGATGAGACAAACCTGGAGACAGCCGGCAAATTTATCATCAAAGCCATTGCCTCAGGCTCGGGAGAGATAAAAGTGACCGACAGTAAAGGGAAAGAGTCTCTACTGACAATAGTAGTGGAGAAAGCACCCTCCTTAACGCTGAACAAAACTGATCTGTTTATCCATGCTGTTCAGGGGAAAGAGATCCTGACCGTTTCAAATGGCAACGGCGGGTACACCGTCATGTTCGAAGATCCTGCAATAGCCAAGACAGCATATACAACAGATGGAGGCATCATCGCTATCGTGGGCAGGAAAAATGGAGAGACCACTGCATATATCGAAGATCAGAAAGGGTTGAGATCCGACCCTTTCACTATTGAGGTGAACGGACCGGAATATGCGATGATCTTTGGTGAAAATTATTATGGTCATGCCAGCTTTAAGGATCTGGAGCAGATCGATCCCGCCCTGACAAAAAGCAGGCAAGTCACGCTCGAGATGAACTGTTATATGACAGGCTACAGGGGTGGTCAGACCTTCATGGGTCTCGACAACAACCTTCTTTTAAGAGGGCCGAATGATGATTACAAGCCCACACATCCTGTTGCAATCGTCGGTGAAGGACTGGAGATAGAGAGCTCCATCAGCTTTAACCTGAATGAATGGACACATATCGCACTGGTTGTGGATTGCGACAAGTCGGATATCAAGGATAAATACCGGCTATATATCAATGGGGTGAGAGATGATGCCATGAATTTTAAAGATGTATCCGGTCAGCATGCAGAAGTAAACCTTGCATCAGGGAGCGATGACAATAAGTTTGTGGTTGGATGGGCGTCGAACCAGTACTGGCGCTGGATGCTCGGCAACGTATCTGAGGTACGTATCTGGAAAGCGGCCCGCACAATAGAACAGATCAATGACAATATGTGTAGCCTGAGGGAAGCTGACACTGAGGGTTTATTCGCCCGTTGGGATTTTACTGCAGGTGTGGCAACCGATTATATTCAGGATACAGGAGAGAGTGGATATGAGATAAATATGGTGTTATCGGAAGTGAAACATGACGACAAACATTTCCGTCCTGTTGTCCTGCCTGAAAGCGTTTATCTGCCCAAAGGATGCCCATGATTCAAAAGGTATAGGTGACAGCGAAACATCAGAATGTCTTTAATTAGCTCCATCTGCTTAACAGGGATAGATGAGATAGTAATAATAGCTCTATTTTCGGCATAAAAGACACACCTACATTCAACACGAAGGTGAATCCAAAATGCAGAAATGGTATGGCTGAATCAAATCCAACGCAAATTCAACAGATGTGAAATATCATTTATTGAAGTTTATAAATCATTTTTTACAGTTATAGAGAAGTGCCCCCCTGTATCTTTGTATCATCTCAACACAAGAACATTTCTTTTAATTAAATGAGAGACAAACATTTCGGAATCGGGATCAACCGTTATTGACCTTCATCAACCTGACAATAAAAGCCGTTTATCCAGAATGAACAATACAACAGCATTGTAGGTAGCTGAAAGAGTGAATAGTAACTGAATACCTTGTAAATAATCAACTGTGAAGAGAAAAATAGTTCCTACCCTGCTTTTTGTAATAGGAGTACTCAGCACTTTTAACCTCTTAACGGGATGTAAAAAACAGCCTGTTCCCGACTTTAAGGAAATACAAAAGATCTTTCCTGATCCAGGTAATGAATACAGATCAAGTCCGCTTTTGGTATTCAATGAAACCATAACACGACCGGAAATAGAGAGAATGGTTGAAGAGCTTCATGATGCAGGCTTTGGCGGTTTTTTCATCCATCCCCGCCCGGGGCTTGTTACTGAATATTTATCAGACGAATGGTTCGCCCTGTACGACTATGCAACGATCGTTGCTGAGAAGCATAAAATGTTTGTATGGATATACGATGAGAATTCATATCCCAGTGGTTTTGCCGGCGGACATGTCCCGGAGGAACTGCCCGAATCATTTAATCAGGGGCAGGGGCTGGCGTTGGAAAGAACGACACAACTGCCGGAGGATACAACCACGGTATTTGTCTGCCTGTTGAGGGAGAATGACTTTTGGTCGGATATCACGAAGAACATGCAGAGTCATGCGGGGAAAAAGGGGGATTACTATCTCTATCGAAAAACCTATTATGGAAAGAGCAGCTGGTATGGAGGCTTCTCCTATGTCGATCTGCTCGTGCCGGGAGTGACGGAAAAATTCATTGAGGTGACGATGAAGGGCTATGAGCAGCAGCTCAGTGATAAATTCGGCAAAGTGGTTCCCGGGATTTTCACCGATGAACCCAACATCGTCACATCGGGAGGTCATCGGTGGACACCCGACCTGTTTGAACTCTTTAAAAACAGGTGGGGATACGACCTGAAATTGTCATTACCCCTGCTGAGTGAGGAAGTGGGCGACTGGAAGAAGGTACGCTACCATTACATGGAGACACTGTTGCAACTTTTTATTGACCGATGGTCCAAGCCGTGGTATGAATACACAGAGAAGAACAACCTTACATGGACAGGTCATTATTGGGAACATGGCTGGCCCAACATGAACGACGGGCCGGATAATATGGCGATGTATGCATGGCACCAGATGCCCGGTATCGACATGCTCTTCAACCAGTTCAATGAGACCTCCCCACAGGCTCAGTTCGGGAACATACGTGCAGTGAAGGAGGTTCGTAGTGTAGCCAACCAGATGGGATATAAAAGAACCCTCAGCGAGACATACGGTGGTGGGGGCTGGGATGTGACATTCAAGGATCTGAAACGACTGGGGGACTGGGAGTATGTGCTTGGTGTGAACTATATGAACCAGCATTTATCTCATCAGACACTGGCGGGTGCCCGTAAATATGATTATCCACCTGTGTTCACCTACCACTCTCCCTGGTGGGACAACTACATGGTTTTGAATGATTATTTCGCAAGGCTCTCCTATCTGTTGAGTGAAGGCAGGCAGGAGAACAATATTGCTGTCATTGAACCAAACGCCACCCTGTGGAGCTACTACTCCCATACAGGCAGTAACGACCGTTTAATGCAGATTGGAGAAAGCTTTCAAACCTTTGTAACCACACTCGAGAAGAATCAGGTTGAGTATGGGATCACCAGTAAAAACCTGTGTTTATCTTGATATTATGTAGCTTTCCCCTG
>JADMKJ010000177.1 GCA_015478855.1 Proteiniphilum sp. | reverse complement strand
AAAAAACAGGAGAAAAGCTTACCGCTCCTCCCCTGTTCATTATTAACATTCGGTACCTGTCGCGTTACTGCGCGCTGTCGTAGTAGAGTGTCCACTCGGCCAGCTGGAAGAGGCCGGTTTGGTTGTAGGCAGATATATTCATCCTGTAGTGGCTGTAGGCTGTTCTGTTGTCCATCAGGAAGGTCTTCTTCTCGAAGCGGTTACTGAACAATATGCCGGACTGTTGATCCAGTGTCACCCAGTTCTCGCCATCGTTCGAAGCCTCTATCTTCCAGTCCTTCGGGTCGCGGCCGGGCGCATCGTTACCCGACACCAGGGTGTAGTAGGTAGCGATGAACTCGCGGTCCATCTTCCACATCATCCAGGTCTGCGAACCGCCGGTGAGGTACTTCGAGTTAGGGTTGCCGTCAATCACCTTTTCGATACCCTCACCGCCGCCGGTGTTGTACCTGTCGGTGATGGTACCCGGGATGTTCATCAGGTTGATCACCACCGGTTCCACGGTGATGGTCTGGGTGTTGGTCAGCACCACCTCATCGGCCGATATCAGGTTGCTGATGATCGGAAATATCGACACTTTGATCTCGAAGGTATACTCACCTTCCGGCAGGAAGGGCAGCGGGATGATTGATGATACCGGAATATCTATCTGTGACTCGCCAATGAACTCGGGCAGATAGACCGCATCGGTCTGTGTGAAGCCGTCGGGGCCATTCACGGTATATTCAAGATTTCCGGAAAACTTCATCAGCACGTTCGATGTCCCCATGATGGAGACATACTGGTCCGGCCCTATTGCCTGCACCACCACCATGGGTGGTGTCAACCCGTCGACGAAAGACTGCGACACCGGGAAGGCGGTGATATAGGTAGGCACGGAGAGGTTCTGGTGTGCGTCGAGCGTGTAGACGATGAACTCATAGCCGGTACCTGCATCCAGTCCCTCGATGCTCACCGAGTCCACCATCGAGTCGTAGTTCACCACTGTGCTGTCCACGCCGTAGATGACCCTGATGGTCTTCGATTTCTGATCCTTGGGGTTATCCCATGCCAGTATCACCCGCTCATAGCCGGGGTATACCCGCAGGCTGTCTATCTTGCCGGAGTAGTTGTACTCCTCGATATACTGCTTGTAGTTGTCATCCATGCTCTCACATCCGTAGTGAGCCATTAAAACAAGCAAGATGCCTATTCTGATGATCGATTTGAAATGTTTCATATGTAATAATATTTTTCAATTTTTTGTTCCATGCAATTATTCCCATCCTTCTACGACGCCCGTCAGTGTCTCCGGATCCTCGATGATCGATCCGTCAGCCTCTGTGCCAAAGATGGTGATCTCAGAGGTACAGCCCGAGTTGCCGCCGCCGAATGCTTTGATACCCTTGTAGCGCAGGTAGCGGAAAGGCTTGGTGAACTGCGGGTTCTCCGGGTAGAAGATGTACTCGTGTCCGTTACGGGCCTCGTTGCGTGCTTCGATCACGTTAGAGGGCTGCACGATACGGTAGCGTCCCACCAGCTCCCATCCGTCGAACACGCCGTCGCTGGGATCCTTGTCGTCGCTGATCCATATCTCCCATATCTCCACGTTCTCACCGCCGTAGAGCATGCCCCAGGCGTTGCGCTGCCACACCTTGAAGCGGCTACCCTTGATCTCGCGTCCCATGTCGATAAAGTAAGAGAAGGGGTAGCTGATATTTCCCGTGTTGAAGTAGTTCAGGTTCAGCTTGGGCTCGTAGTCATACTCGTTGTCCCAGAACTTCTCAATACGTCCCTCCACCCACGACATCGGGGCGTTCATCATGCTGTCCTTACGGTAGGTACCCCTGTACTCCTCATATGGCTCCTGTTCGAAGGGGTTGGGGTCACTGTCGTAGTCCCAGCGATTGCCATAGAGCAGCTGGTCACGCAGGAAGCCCCACTGTCTCTTGGAGATAGGCCCGTCAATGTAGGGAGTGATCTGACCGAAGTCCTTCTCCGCCGTTTGGTTGTCGTAGGTATCCTTGATAAATACCGACACCTGGTGGGCTTCACCCTCCAGTCCCTCAATCAGGAAGCGGTCTTTGGCCAGGTTGGAGGCGTAGATCTTCGTTGCCTCCGTGGTGCCCACCTTCACATTGACGAAGATGGTGACGTTCTTCTCCTGTTCGTTCTGCCAGTCGACCACCAGCGATGAGAATCCCGGTTGCACCTGCACGGTCTCCAGCACGGCCAGTGTTGTCGGCTCCAGCGGCACCACCTTCATGATCACCGGGTCGGAGTGGTTGTTGTTGCGGTCCACCGAGAAGATGCTCACCTCGTACTCCTTTTGCTGGCCGAAGCCATCGATGAAGAGTGTGTCGGAGTAGACGCTGCTGGTCTTTGAGATCTTCGCTCCGGTGTCAATCGTATATTCCGCTTTGGTGTAGAGGAAGTCTTCATCGGCAGGGGCGGTATAGGTAAAGTACCCACCACCGTACTGCGCCGTGAAGAGCACATTGGTCACCTTGGCCGGAGGGGTGTTGTCACCCACCGAGTTCTCCTGGCAGCTGTTCATCCAGGTGAGCGTTGCAATTAGCGTAAAAAGCGTAAAGAATGAATATATTCGTTTCATATGTTTCCAGTATTTTAAAATGATTACCATCCCGGGTTCTGTACCAGATTGGGATTTCTGTTGATGTCATGCAGCGGCAGCGGCATTAAATAATCACGTGGGGTCTGCCATCGGCGTGGTTGCAGCGTCATCAGCACATAGAACTGCTCAGGATCTACACCCGTGGTGTTGAATCCTCTCACCGGTGAGAGGAAGTAACGGTCCGCCTCTTTCCAGCGTAGTATATCGAAGTAACGATGTCCCTCGAAAGAGAGCTCGATCATGCGTTCGCGGTGGATGATATCCCTCAACCCCTCTTTGGTGAGGTGCTTGCCCGGTGTCTTCACGATGTCGCTGTTGCTCCACACCATCTCTATAGGCTGCAGGCCGCCGGTGGCACGTACCCTGTTCAGGTATTCGTAGGCCGGTTGTCCGGGGCCGTGGTACTCGTTGTACGCCTCGGCATACATCAGGTAGAGGTCCGAGAGGCGGAGGATCGGGTACGGGAATTTCACCACACGCGCCCAGTGTCCTGTTCCCGACTCGGGGTGTACCATCTTCTTCACACCTATACCGGTCCAGTAGAAGTCGGTTGTATGCTGTGATCCGCGGCCGCCGGGGAACTCATTGTAGCGCATTTTTACATCGTTGGCAAGGTCATGCGTGCGCCAGATGCTCCTGTCCACCACCATCCATGCATAGAAGCGTGGTTCGCGGTTGAGGTGCAGGCGGATGGTTTTCTCGCCCACCTGCATGTAACCCTTGTGGTAGTTATCATCCGGTATCTCCGTAATCTGGAGCCTGTTGGTATAGTCATAGGTCTTATCCTCCTCGATGGGCACACCGTTTTTCGTGTGGAAGAGTTCATCCATACGGTAGTCGGCACCCAGCCACTGCCAGGCGTATCCTGCCTGTGTGGGGTCGGCCACGGAGCGCATGTTGGTAGCGTGTGCGAAGCCGCCCTGTCCCTCGTAGTCGAGGCCCGAGTAACCCCACAGGAGCTCATCGTTCCATCCGTCCACGATGGTGAACCGCTTGTTATAGGCGTATTGAATAATCTCCGACTCCTCGAAGTTCTCCACGTCCCAGAACTTAGGCTGTCCCTCGAAGGTGTAAAGCTTCTTACCGCGTGTTTCGGCGTAGGAGATCGCCTCCTCGATACCGTCGAGTGCATCCTTCCACTTCTCCGGGTCAGGCGTCATGGGGAAGTAGGTCTCCCCCTCCTTGTTTCTGAAGTTACTGAAGTACTCCGAGTTACCGTTGAAAAGCGGGCTGGCGCGTGTCAGCAATACCTGTGCCTTGATGGCGCGTGCGTTGATCTGGTCAATCTGTCCCAGGTAAGCACTCTCTCTCTCCACTGTGAGCTCCGTGCGCGGGTTGCCGTTTTCATCATAGAGCACCTCGTCGATCGAGTTAATCACGTAGTTGAAGCATGAGTCCACCGTCTGGCGCTCCTGGCGTACCTCTTCCACGGGTGAGAAAGCCTCCAGGTTCTTGTCGGCGATCACGATCGGTCCATAGAGACGGATCAGGTAGTAGTGGTAATACGCTTTCAGCACCTTCACCTGTGCAATCCAGTCCGCTTTCTCTGCGGCTGTCAGGTCGGGCACGTTATCAATGTTCTCAAAGAAGACGTTACAGATGCGTATCCCCTGATAGAGCGAGGAGGCGCCGCCGCCACCGCCCCAGTAGTTGAGGATGGGGTCGCTGGAGTTGTTCCATCCGCGCATCAGCTGCATGCCACGTTGCAATCCCCTGCTCTCACCATGATCAGCATCGAGGCGTCCCAGCCACTCATCGCCGGCAAGGCTCATCGACTCGTGCAGTTTCTCGTGCTGGGGCATGTAGCGGTAACAGGTTGAGAGGGCGCTGAGCGCTTTGTCCCTGTTCTCGAACAGGCTTCCCACCTGTACGGTATTATCAGGTACAATATCCAGGAAGTCACAGCCGGTGAATACCGACAGGAGACCTGTTAACAAACTCAGAAAAAATATTTTCGATTTCATATGCTACTATATTTCTTTGATTTTTAAAATGTCACGTTAAGACCTACGTTATAGACACGCTGCAGCGGGTAAGCAAGTCCGTTCCCGGTCATCTCCGGGTCCCAGAGCTTGAAGCCCGAGATGGCGAAGAGGTTCTGTCCGGTGAAATAGACACGTACCATGCTGGCCGGTCCTACCCAGTTTCTCGGTAGTGTATACCCCACCTCCAGTGTTTTCATACGCAGGAAGCTACCGTTGCGGAGCCACCATGTGGAGTTCTGACGGCTGTTGTTCTGGTTCAGTGTAGCCGAGAGGCGTGGCCAGAAGGCGTGCGACACCGGGTTGTTGGGGTTCCAGTGGTCCTCGGCAATGATCTTGAGTGCACCACGGTTACCCACGAAAGGAGCGATACCGTTTCTGTCGGGGTTATCCCTCTTGGCATTCGGATCGATGAAGAAAGATACGCGTGCCTGTCCCTGGAAGAAGGTAGAGATGTCGAAATTCTTGTATCCTGCCGACACACCGAAACCGTAGTTGATCTCCGGCACCGTCGGGTAGCCGATATGCACCTGGTCGTCATCGTTGACGCGACCGTCGCCGTTGATATCCTTATACTTGATGTCACCGGCCTGGGGTACACTGCCCAGCTCCTGTACGGGAGAGTTCTTCACGTCCGCCTCATCGATGAAAAGTCGTTCGGCAATGAAGCCCTTCCATGTGTTGATGGGCCAGCCGATGTTGCTGAGGTACTTCCAGCGGTATTCCGGCTCTTCGTTCTCCACGTACTCGTTGTGTGCGTAGGTGAAGTTGAAGCGGCCTGTGATCCATGAATCGCGGTTGAAGGAGTGGTTCAGGTCGATCGACCCGTCGAAACCGCCGCTCTTCACCTCACCCACGTTGCCGTATACATTGCTCGTGAGCCCCATGGTAGCAGGCAGGTTTTCACGTGCCTGGTAGATCTGGCTGCGGTTCTCGGTGAAGTATTCCACGATCAGTTTCACAGCGCGGTTCTTGAAGAAATCCATCTCGAAGCCGATGTTCTGCTTCCGTGCAATCTCCCATGTGATCATCGGGTTGGCATAGCGGTTGATGTTGAAGCCGCCGTAGTTGGAGTTGAAATCTTTACCCCAGCGATATCCGCCGCCACTGCCAATGTCAGAGAGGAAGAAGAAGCGGTCGGCAGCACCTGCGATCTGGTCGTTACCCACCATACCCCACGAGTACTTCAGCTTGAAGTTGGGCGCGATGTTGGCGAACGGTTCCCAGAAGGGCTCGTTCGAGACGATGTAACCCAGTCCGAAAGCGGGGAATAGACCCCAGCGGTGCGACTTGTCGAACTTCTCCGAGCCGGTGTAGGTAAGGCTCACCTCGGTAAGGTACTTCTCCATCAGCCCGTAGTTCAAGCGGGCGCGGATACCCTGGTTGCGCTGTGGCAGGGTGCGCTGGATGGTCTTGTCGTCATCTCTCCATATACCGGTGTTCTTCTGTTCCTCCTGTGTGTAGATCAGCAGACCGCTCACGTCATGGATATCATTCAGCGTGTTGGCGTAGGTCAACCCACCCTCCATATATATACGGAACTCACCGCTGCGCTCTATATCGGGGTTACCCAGCGCGTCGGTACCCTTGTGCACCTGCTGCAGCACGTAGGTATCATCGAACTCGTTATAACTCTTGATGTTGTATAGGTATGGATCGTAGCTGCGGAAGTTTTCATAGCGGTTGTCGTTCTTGATGGATACCTTTGCGCGGGCCATCAGTCCCTCCAGCATGTTATCCAGATCCTGGTCCAGCGAGAACTGTGAGGTGATGCGTCCCATCGATCCGTCCTTGTAACCACGCACCATGCGTGCGAATGGGTTCACCATGTTGCCCGTTGCATCCGACCCGAAGAGGGTGTGATTCACGAAGGCAGTCTTCTCATCCGGCAGGTAGAATTTGGGGAACTCCACCGGGTTGGTGGCCACCACGCTGGCGAAGATGTCGTTGGTATTGTCGAGTGGACCGGTGAAGTTCTCGAAGATGGAGTTCATGTTGATATCCATTGTCGTGGTCTCGGTGAGGTCCATCGTGATATTGGCCAGGATGTTGAAACGGTCAATATCGATATTGTTCTTGAAGTTGTTCAGTCTGTTGTCCTTCAGGATACCGGTATCCTTGTCATACGATACCGAGAGGTAGTACTTCACCACCGATCCCCCGCCGGAGATGTTCATGTTGTAGTGCTGATTGAAGGTGCTCGGCTTGAACATGATATCATACCAGTCCAGGTTCGGATAGGCATACTCGTTCAGGTTGTCGGCGGTGTTCTGTATCTTCTGTGCGCTGTAGTAAGGGGCCAGCAGCGGGTTGTCGTTGAACTGCGCCTCGTTGTAGAGCTTCATGTACTCCACGCCTTCCACTGTCTCCAGCACCCTTGTGGGCATTGACATGCGTCCGTCGGCACGGATCGAGATCCTTGGTTTCCCGGCCACACCCTTGCGGGTGGTCACCATGATCACCCCGTTGGCACCTTTCGATCCGTAGAGAGCGGCCGCGGTGGCATCCTTGAGCACGGCAAACTGTTCAATGTTGTCCGGGTCCACGCGTGCCAGGTCGGTCGAGCTCACCTCGAAGCCGTCCAGCAGGATCAGCGGGCTGCTGGCATAACCAAAGGTGGTCACACCACGTACGAAGAACTGCGCGTTATCGTTCCCCGGCTCACCGCTACGCTGGTAGGAGATCACCCCTGCCAGTCGTCCCGCCAGGGCGGTAGTGAGGTTGCTCGAGGGCACCCTCAGCTCCCTGGGATTGATGGTTTCAATGGAGGAGACCACGCTCTCCTTCTTTTGTGTGGCGAAGGCGGTGATGGTCACCTCGTCCAGTAGCTCCACATCCTCGTGGAGGATCACATTGAGTGTATTTCCGGTGCCCACGGTAGAGGTAACCGATCTCATTCCCAGGTACTGGAAGCGGATCTCTTCACCTGTCGCTGCCTGGATGGCGTAACGTCCGTCGATGTCGGTGATCACACCACCCTGGCGGCCCACCACCTGCACGGTTACGCCCGGCAGCGGCTCACTCTCAACGTCGGTCACGGTCCCCGTGATCTCCCGCCGTGCCTGCTGCACCTCCTGACTGTTGGCAATGGCCGGCAGCGGGAGTGCGAAAGCAAACAACAGCACGAGCCATAGCGCGGGCAATGTTGTTCTAGCAATTCGAACCAAAGAGGATTTATTTCTAAACCCCTTAAAAACTAATTTCATGCAATTCATAAAATTTAATTTTAATATACCAATAAATAATAATTGTTAATAAACTCACTCTCAAAAACTTTTGTGATACCTAAAACAATATTACAAAAGCTTTGGTCTTATTTCACAAAAATAGTAATATTAATCGATTAACAAGTACTTCTTGCTTAATTTATCACAAATTTAATATGTGTTTCTTGAAATTCATCAATAATTAGACACTTTAATCAACATTTATATACTCATACATGCATATTCATTTTATTTAATTATTATATTAATTACGTGCATTTTAACATTTTTAGGGTTCCCTCTTTATCCCTCTCAGCTTTAGAAAACAGCGTGATAGTCACAACACCTCCATGCTGACAAACATTTAGGGGTAAACCATCAACGATGTCATCACGCCCGAGGCAGGCTAAAGGGTGTATGCAAGGGATACCCCCTCAAAGGATGAAGCCCAACGCCTCCCGGCTCCCGGCCGGACAAGATGAAGTGGAAAGTGAAGTACCCGTGAAATGAGAAACCTCAGTAATGCAAAACGCCCGGATCTCTCCGGGCGTTTTCATTTCTTACACCTTACCGCTGTCTATTAGAAGATTATTTATAAAAGGCTTATCGCTTACAGCTTAGAACTTAGAACTTATCGCTTACAGCTTATGGCTTACCACTGGTTGCTGAACGCTGACCGCTAAAACCCAAACCCCTGCCACGTCAAATCTTCCACCTAAAAACTGACAGCTGGTTGCTGAACGCTGACCGCTCAAACCCAAATCCCTGCCACGTCAAACCTTCCACCTAAAAACTGACAGCTGATTGCTGAACGCTGAACGCTGACCGCTGACCGCTGACCGCTGACTGCTTATTACTGATTGCTTCCAGCTTCTTCCTCCTTGAAATACCTGTAAGTACTTACTTTCAGATCCATGCAAGCCTGTTCGTCACAAACGATAATCGGATCGGGATGCATTTGTAGTGCACTGGCTGTCCATACATGAGAGACATCACCTTCAATGGTATGCTTGAGTGCATTTGCCTTTACATATCCGGTTGCCAGCAGAATCACCTGCCTGGCATCACAGACAGTACCCACACCAACGGTCAGTGCCTGCTTTGGAACAGCATTCACATCACCGTCGAAGAACCTCGAGTTGACGATCCGGGTGTCAATTGTCAAATCCATCACGCGTGTACGTGAAGTGAGGGAAGAGAATGGTTCATTGAAAGCCAGGTGCCCGTCCACTCCGATACCGGCAAGAAACAGGTCGATACCACCCACATCGGTGATACGGCGTTCGTAGTCGGCACATTCCTGCAACAGGTCTGCTGCATTGCCATTCAGGATGTTCGTATTTTCAGGAAGGATATCGATATGAGAAAAGAAATTATTCCACATGAACGAATGGTAACTTTCGGGATGTTCTTTCGGTAAGCCCACATACTCGTCCATGTTGAAAGTGATCACGTGGGCAAAAGAAAGACCCTCCTCACGATGCATGCGTATCAGTTCCGCGTAGGTCGTAAGCGGTGTTGATCCGGTTGCCAGACCTAACACAAACCTGCTGTTACGTGACGCTGCTTCCTGAATGGCACCGGCAATATGACGGGCTGCCCAGGTACCCACGGTTGATGAATTTGATTGAATTACAACTCTCATAATTTTGTTTTTTTTTAATTAAAGTGAAATCATCAACAAAGATATATTATTTTTGGTAACCGTGTGCTCTGGCATTCCATGCAAAAGCGAAAATCATCGTGGATAACAGAGCAACACCTATCAGCGCAGGAATAGCAATGTCCCATCCGGTCCTTTCCACTAAGAAGCCAATACCCCAACCTGAGACGATGGTGCTGGCATAACCGAACAAACCGCAAAATCCACCGGCGGTGGCTGCCGCTTTTTTGGTAGCAATATTCGCAGCCGCTATACCCACGAGGGCTTGTGGTCCATAAATGAAGAATCCTGCCGCCATGAGTATCAGGTTGGCATAAATGACGGGGGTATGCTCAGTGAGCATGCTGAAGAATACAAGGCACAAGGTGACCATCGACATACAGATGACACACGTGCGGGCTGCTCTTCCTTTGAAGAACTTATCCGTGGACCAGCCGGCGAAAAGCATACCGGCGATACCGGCGATCTCAAAGGCGGCTACCGACCAGCCGGCATGGCTGATATTCAGATGGAGGTGTTCCTTGAGCATGGTGGGGCCCCAGTCCAATATCGCGAAACGTGTTATATAGAGAAAGAAGTTACCCAGGGCAAAGATCCATATGATCGGGTTCAGGAAAACATTCTTTCTAACGAATGCTTTGAATTCGGCCGATTGTTCTTTTTTAGACTGTTTGTCGTTAGGTTCACCTCCTTTAAGCTCGGGTAATCCTACAGAAGAAGGTGTATCCCTGACCAGCATGAACACTAGAACGGCAACGATCACCACCACGACTGCAGGGATGAGAAAGGCCCAGCGCCAGTGCTGGGAGAAGATGGAGGAAGCGTCAAAATATTTCCCCCAGTCTACGGTCACGATATATCCACAGAAGATGATGGCCAGACCGGCTCCAATAGAATGGGAGGTATTCCACAGCGACATCTTTGTCGCCAGCTTCTCAGGCTTCACCCAGTGTGTCATCAAACGGGTACAGGGAGGAACACCCATCCCCTGGAACCAGCCGTTGAGAACCCAGAATATACCCAGTACCAGGATCGAGGAAGAGAGGCCGAACAGCACGTTGGCAAGTGCACACAGTATGAGCCCGGAGACTAAGAAGTAGCGGGCGTTGCTCCTGTCCCCCCACATACCATTGATGAACTTTGAGAGGCCATATATCAAACCATGCAACGTAAGAAACAAACCGAGATCACTCTTTGAGATGCCCAGTTCCTGATTCATGAAGGGCATCGCAATGCTGATATTCTTCCTGACAAAATAGAACATGGCATACCCCACGATACTGGCTATGATGGTCCTTTTTTCCCAATACTTGAATCTTATCTGCTCCTGCATTGTCATCTCCTGTGCAGCCACACCCGCATTGTCCTTTTCCATTGTGTCAATTATTTTTTTTCAGATTCAACCCAACAAAGTCAGCCGGGTAATCTGTCTCGATGATATCCGGGTTGCCCGCGATCTCTTGTCTATAAGCTTCAATTCTTTCTTCATGAGGTGTTACCTTGTCAGCTGTGGGGGCAATCGCTATCATGCACATCACGCCCTGGCTGCGCAACAGGTCATACACTTCCTGTTGTGCCGGGTCCATGGTATACTTCACATAGGCCATGATACGGTTCCATGGTATCCCTGCATTACTGTATGCCTCGTACATCTCCCTATTGCTGATCTCGCAACAGAACAGCACGTTATCAACCCGGTTGAAATAAAACAGACATTCTTCAAGAGAACGCACCGACAGCATGATGTTATGATAGTTACTCCACTTCCCGTTCAGGTTGTCCGCATACATCTGCCAGGGTACACCCTTGTTATCGAAGTTGAAGACGGTCTTGTCCTTTCCCCATTCCAGCACCTCATCCAGGGTGGGTATCTTATAATCTGTCACGTTACCCTGCCTGTCCTTGAGGTAGAACTGTTGCAGCTCCGCATAAGTGTAGTCCGACACCTTGCCCTTGCCTGTCGTGGTGCGATCAAGCGTCGCATCATGCATCAGCACCAGGATGCTGTCTTTGGTTAAGCGGGGGTCGATTTCAAAGAATGAAGGAATCAATTCAAGTGTCTTTTCACACGATTCAATTGAATTTTCGGGATACCCTTCCAGCATACCACCTCTATGCCCGCTAATGATAATATCTTTATCGGGAGAATAGCTGAAATATTCCTGAAGTTGATTCATGTTTTTAATATGTACATAATTGTGGTTTGTCTTGCATGAATAATGACAAACAACGATGCTTACAGCCAGAATTTTCAATAACAATCTCATAATTATTTTTTTTATATCACTTGTTTTCTAATTTGTTCTTTTATTCGCGCTATCTGTTTGGTTGAAACGCTGAATTTCCTCACGCCCAGTTGGAGAAGAAGAGCTGTAGCGAGAGGGTCCGAAGCCATCTCACCACAGACCGAAACATCAATACCATCACTTTCCGATGCGGTGATAACCTCCGACAGGCTCTTTTGAACAGCACGATGGAAGTAGTCACACGCATTCACGGAGTAGGGATTGTTCCTGTCAACAGCAAGTATATACTGAGTAAGGTCATTGGTCCCGATGCTGAAGAATGCGGCAACCCGTGCAAAATCAACTGCAAGAATCACCGATGAGGGTGTTTCTACCATCATGCCGGCCTGAAGGTTTTCATCGAATGCGACCCCTTCATTTTTTAATTCCGATTTGCACTCCTCCAGGAGTGAAATGGCGGCATTATATTCCTCAATGGAGGTAATCATGGGGAACATCACCCGCATGTTTCCCGTGATCGAAGCACGCAAGATGGCACGCAGCTGTACTTTGAAGATCCCGGGATACAAAAGTGAAAAACGAATCCCTCTGATTCCAAG
>JADMKJ010000176.1 GCA_015478855.1 Proteiniphilum sp. | reverse complement strand
TTCACCACCGTCTTCACACCGCTCATCTTCTCTTTCTCCTCCTCCTGTGCAGCCAGCTCCCCGGGAGAGTACTCCTTTGAGGTGAGCACGGTAAAAAGCACTGACAGGAAGAGTACAATCCCTCCTATATAAAAGGAGAGCTTCACCGATTGCGGTATCACTCCCTCAGCAGCCGTGTTGGATACACCAAACCAGTTTGTAAGGATATAGGGCAAGGCAGAAGCGATCACCGCTCCTGTACCGATGAAGAAACTCTGCATGGCGAAGCCCATCGTCCGCTGCTCGGACGGGAGATTATCGCCCACGAAAGCCCTGAAGGGCTCCATGGAGATGTTGATGGAGCCATCCATTATCCACAACATCCCTGCAGCGATCCAGAGGGAGGGGGAGTTGGGCATGAAGAAGAGAGCCAGCGTGGTAAAGACAGCCCCGATCATGAAGTAGGGACGACGGCGACCGAAGCGGTTCCATGTTTTATCGCTCAGATGCCCGATGATGGGTTGTATGATCAGACCCGTAATGGGAGCAGCGATCCAGAGGATCGGTATATCCTCTACTCTTGCACCGAGGGTTTCAAAAATACGGCTGACATTTGCATTCTGCAAGGCAAAACCAAACTGTATGCCCAGAAAGCCGAAACTCATGTTCCAGATCTCCCAAAAAGATAGATGCCTCTTCTTCATTTGGATTATTCTCTTTGATTTATATTGATTTAAGTGTTGAGAGATTGTTTTCAAAAAGGATAGTTCCACTTGAAACAGACATCCTTCTATCGAGGTGAAATAACGTTGTCTCTCTGGAACAAATATACAATCCTTTCTAAATCAAAAAACTATCTTATTTGTTAAAGAATATCATATTTCTGTGCAATCGTGTGCATGGAACTGTTCTCCGTTTTCACGGCTGTATTAATTCCGTCTGAAAGCCATCGGCTTTTGTCGCAGAAAAACCTTCTCTCCTGGCAGTACCCTTAAAGTGTTGAATTTTTTATCACCAGCTCTGTCTTTATAAGGCGACTGACAACTCCCTGCTTCGTCTCTTTGCCTTCAATGCGGTTGATGAGTAAGCGCGCTGCCACCTTACCCATCTCAAAACCATGCTGATCGACTGTGGTAAGTGTGGGCTCGGTCACTTCTGTAATATAACTGTTGGTGAAGCCACATACCGAGATATCATCGGGAATCTTAAACCCTGCCATCTTGGCTATCTGCATGCAATAGGCCGCCACCTCATCATTGATACAGAAGAATGCATCCGGTGCAGGATCGATCTGTAACATTTCCGGTATCACCTCTCTGGCCAGTTCTATCGTATCACAGATCCTGCTCATGCACTTCTCGATGGGGAGCTTATGTTTGCGTAATGCATCTTCATATCCCATGCGGCGGTTATTGGCGATAGGCATTGCAGGAGTGGAGCCCAGGAAAGCAATCCTGCTGCAACCCGACTCAATCAGGTGCTCTACAGCATGGAAAGCCCCGGCATAGTCATCCACCACCACTTTATCGGTATTGATGCCGGTGCAGATACGATCAAAAAAAACCAGATGTACATCATTGTCAATAATCTCCTGAAAATGATCAAACTTTTCGGTACTTTTAGATTGTGATGCAAGAATACCACATACACGTGCATCGAGAAGGGTTGCCACACTTCTCACCTCACGTCCGTAATCTTCATTGGAATGACAGAAAAGCAGATTGTAACCCTCGCTCTCAGCCTCATGCTGAATGCCGGACAATACGGTGGAAAAGAAATAGTGCACGATCTCAGGGACAATCACACCGATGGTGTTATTCTTGTTCGTGCGCAGCTGCATCGCCAGGGTATTGGGTTTATACTTATGTTCTTCCGCATAAGCCTGCACAAGCTTCCGTGTTCCTGCGCTGATAGCCGGATGGTTTTTCATTGCGCGAGATACAGTTGATGGCGATAAGTTCAGCGCTTTTGCAATATCTTTTAAAGTGATTTGCCCCATTATAACTAATGTCCCTCCTATAAACATTCATCGAGGTGGATGTTTTCATGCAATGGCAGCAAACAATCCAAATTTCTCTTTTGGTATACAGTTAAATATATATTTATCAAAAATAGAAAAAAAAACAATAAAAAACACTACAAACATAAAAAAAGGGGATGTTTTTACTGTAAAGAGCCGGCAATCCTTTTAATTTTTTTATTTTTGCTTTCAAAACCATGCCGTTATGTTTGAAAGCAAAAAATGCACCTTAAATGTCCAGTCGGAAATCGGGTCACTGGAAGCAGTACTGATACATTATCCGGGAGCAGAAGTAGAGAATATGACCCCCCGCAATGCGCAGAGAGCATTATACAGTGATATCCTCAACTTATCCATCGCCCGGAAAGAGTATGATCAGTTGACAGGTGTGTTGCAGCAGACAACCCGGGTGTATGAAGTATCCGATCTATTGACAAAACTGCTGCAGAGGGAGGAGCTGAAGGAGAATCTGATCCGCAACATCTGCGAAAAGGAACAGGTACACGGTTATATTGATTACCTTATGGATCTGCCTGCAAACGTGCTATCAAAGATCCTGATTGAAGGTCTCCCCATTCAGATTAATACGCTCACCGATTATCTGAGGGAGGAGTATTATGCCCTGAAACCACTCTATAACTTCTATTTCACACGAGACTCCTCTGCCATCATTGGCAACAATGCCCTGGTCTGTAAAATGGCCAATGATGTTCGTATGCGTGAATCAATGATTATGGATGCCATTTACAAAAGCAATCTCTTTTTCAACGGCAATATACTTAATACCTATGATCTGTCGCAGAACAGCCCTGTAGTGAAGATAGAAGGAGGTGATCTGTTGGTGTTAAGAGACGACATTCTGCTTGTTGGCAACGGAACAAGAACAACCACACAAGGTATCGATCTGTTGGTGCAGGAGTTTTGCAGAAGCAGCAGGGGGAAGAAACATGTGATTGTGCAACAGCTGCCTGAATCACCGGAGTCGTTCATACATCTCGACATGGTCTTCACCCTTCTTGACACTGACAAGGCTATGGTTTACAAACCGCTCATCATGGGCAGCTCACCCTACCAGACAGTACATATGCAGATTGAAAACGGGAAGGTGACCCGTATCTCCTCAGCTAACGGCATACTGACGTTGCTGCGGAAGCTGGGGCTCGACCTGGAACCGGTGGTATGTGGCGGAAAAGCAGATGACTGGGATCAGGAGCGTGAGCAGTGGCACAGTGGTGCCAACTTCCTGGCAATAGCACCGGGTAAGGTACTCTCTTATGCACGTAATATACACACGCTTGAGGAGCTCAACAAGAATGGCTTCGAGGTGGTTACCTCTTACGATATCATCAACAAAAAATATGATATCAAATCAGCTGACAAGTGTGTGATCACGATTGAAGGGTCGGAGTTACCACGCGGGGGAGGTGGTCCGAGATGTATGACAATGCCGCTGAGAAGAGCGTCGGTAGCGTGGTAAAGCAGTGCTGTTCAGGTCCTGCACCGATAGTTAACCGGGATGAAGCTATAGGATCTGTTTAATCTCTTCCAGCGTCTGCACCGTAAAGGTTGGTTCAAAACCTTCCGGCTTCTCTCTTTTGGGATTGTACCATATCTGCGCTATACGGCTGTCATATGCCCCAACAATATCGGCATCCCAACTGTCTCCAATCATGATCGTCTGGTCACGTCTGGAGTTGCTGTTTTTCAGCGCATAGGTAAACATCCCGGCGTGTGGCTTGTTGATGCCTGCATCTTCTGACAGGATGATCTTATCGAAATAGGGCCTGAGACCTGCATTTTCAATTTTCTTATACTGTACCTCGCGGAAGCCGTTGGAGAGAATATGCATCCGGTATCTCGGTTTCAGGTAATCGAGCAGCGCCATTGTACCTTCAATCAACCCTGTCTTGCGGGTTGTTCTATCGAGAAAATCATCACTCAGTCTCTTGGCATAATCCGGATCATCAATACCAAAAGCCCTTACCGGGGCCAGGAAACGCTCTACTATCAGCTCTTCCTTTTTGATCTCACCCTGTCGATACAATGCCCAGAGATGATGATTCACCGGCATATAAACATTGTAGTAATCCCCGAAAGAGGTGTAAAACTCAGCATAACCGTAATCATGATAGATCTCTTCCAGGCATTCCCTGCCGTTGAGATGGATATCCCACAGTGTATCGTCCAGATCAATAAACAGATTCTTGTAAGCCATAGGTGTAAACAATCACGGAGTGACCAGTGATCACCCCGCGAGAAGAAAAATTTATTTTTTAAGATTCACTTTTTATTGTACTTCTATAATCAGGTACTTTGTCAGGCTCCAGAAACGTTGTGTATCGGTAATATGAAAAACAATGTTACCATCATCACCCTTAACAAGTTCATAGGTGCCGTCGGGATGCGTTGACCACAGCTTAGCCTTCGGTGCATACAGAGGGATATCTGTTACATCGCGTACATCGATCTGCAGAAAATAATCTTTGTTGAACGTATCCTGTAGTACACGTGTCTGCTGCAGAAAGCCTCCTGAAAGGATCTTCTGATCTTTTAGTTCGCTTGCAGTCCCAAACACATAATATGCTGTATTGAGTGTTCTGTCCTGCTGTTGAATGGTGGCTGACTGCTGCTCTGCTTCTGTTGCCAGCGCTGTGACATCCTGTGAGAGCTGGGCGATCTGCTCATCCTTGAGCGCCAGTTCCGTTTGCATTTCTGCCAGACGGGAGGTGCTCTCCTTCATTTCATTGTTCAGCCTGCTGATAGTATTCTTTAAAGAGACTATCTCTTTGCTGCTGCCGCTCTGCTTCTTGTTCAGTTCCGCCAGTTGAGCCTTGTTCCGTTGCAGTATCTCGTTGATCATCCTGAAATTTTCATTCACCCGATCTTTGGTATCCTGACTCATCTCACCGCTCTGGGATGATTGTGTGGCGATATATTTCTCTGCCTCACGTATCTTTGCGAAGTTTGACTCCACTTCACTGATGACAGCCATCATCTCCATCGCTTCAGATTCAGCTCCGGCAGATTGCATGATCAGGGAATCACGCTGAGCCTGAAGCTCTTTAAATTCCTTCGATTCCTTCACGTTTGTACATGAGACAATGAGTCCCATGACAAGAAGTATAATACTTACTTTCTTCATAACATTAATTTTACCTTTTAATTAAACAAATAAGTCTGTAAAATAGTTTGATTATTCATTTTCATTTTCCAGCTACAACAATCACAAACTCCCCTCTTGGTTCATTGTCTGTGAAATAGGCGACTAGCTCAAGCAAGGTTCCTCTCACTGTTTCAGCAAACATCTTTGAGATCTCTCTTGATACCGAAGCGGCACGTTCATCTCCGAGATTTTCAGCCAGCTGTGTCAATGTCTTAACCACCCGATAGGGAGATTCGTAAAAAACCATTGTCCGGCTCTCTTCCGCTAGCAGCCTCAGTCGTGTCTGTCGTCCTTTTTTGGGTGGCAGGAACCCTTCAAAACAAAAGCGATCATTGGGTAGTCCCGATTCCACCAATGCCGGTACAAACGCGGTTGCCCCGGGGAGGCATTCCACCTCCACCCCTGCCTGTATGCACTCTCTCACCAGCAAAAATCCCGGGTCGGAGATTGCAGGTGTGCCGGCATCAGAGATCAACGCAATCGTCTCACCTCCTTTTAGCCGCTCTGCCACATGAACAGCGGTATGGTGTTCATTAAATTTATGATGTGATTGCATACGGGTATCAATCCCGAAATGCTTCAACAGGTATCCACTTGTACGTGTATCTTCAGCTAAAATGAGATCACACTCCTTTAACAGTCTGATCGCCCTTAGCGTAATATCCTCTAAATTACCAACAGGTGTGGGTACTACATACAGTTTTCCCATTGCGATTACTTTTGGTTACTCAAAACCCTTTTTTATCACCCGCAGAAAATCCTTCACCACGGGATCGTCAAAGTTCCATTGCATTGATTTCCTCAAATAGTCGTCAGCACTATCATAGTTATCAAAAGCATTTAACGTTATCATCAGATTGTTCATCTCATGCCTGTCATTGTTGAACAGTTCCCTCTGGAACAAAAAACGATCGTTCAGGCTGATACCACGCTTCAGGTCGAGCACTGCCGGAGATGCCTGAATAGCGTCGTTCAACGTTGTTACATGCTGTTTCTCCTCTCTCTCTATTTCCGGGAGAGGATATATTGTGTCTGGATGTGATATTACATCATCTGCAATGCGGGGATTCTTATAGGACGGCAAGCTGATGCCGTCGGCAAATCTGTTTCCTTCATGCAGTGAGGGTTCATCATCGATTGTATCTGCCGTCTTCTTTTCATCGTGACCAGGGGCTTCACCTGTGCTCTCTTTCAGGTTTTCTGAAACAGCAGGACTTTCATCTTGTTCAACTGTTGCAGTAGTTTCTGAAATGATATTTGAAATGGGTTGACTTTTATTTTCTGTTTCGGAGAGGAACTTCACCAAACGTTCCATCTGATGCTTCATATCATCAATCTGCATTAATTGCATCTCATGTAGCAGTCGCTCAATCTGTTGAATTTTATTGAACGATTCATTAAAAAAAGAGAACGGCACCGCATCGCTGTCCCTGGCAGTGATCACTCTCTCCTCCAGCGTTTTAAGATCCCTCAAAAGCTGATCAATATATTTATCTCTTTTATTATGCATCTGATAATCATTTATCATTTGTTCCACTGTTGTTCCACTGAGAACGCATATAGAGTGACATCCTCATTTGCGGGAAGATACAAATGTAATCATATTTTGGGAAGCTCCACAAAATCGTCTGGCAAATTAACGAGATATAAGCTTTGTGTACTTCTGGTGACAGAGGTATAGAGCCATCGATAGAAGTTTTCCCCCATATAGGATTGCTGAATATACCCCAGATCAAGATAGACATTTTTCCATTCACCACCCTGGGCTTTATGGCATGTCACCGCATATCCGTATTTTACCTGTAGTGCATTATAGTAGGGATTAGCCTTCACTTCTTTATATCTCATTCTCTTCTGTGTGATATCGGCATAGTCTTCCATCACATTTGTAAAAAGAAGGTCATTTTGTTCCCGGCTAAGTCCGGGAACCTCAGTATGCAGCACATCGAGTATGATTTTAGCCTCAAATTCAATATCATAATCACGATGATATAACACCACATTACAGAAACGGAAGCCGTACATATACTCCTCCCCCTTCACCCGCTGCACTTCCACAAATTCACCGTTGGCAAGGAAATCAAGATTCTCGAAGTTATCTACCCAGTAATAGTTGTTTTTGGTGATCATCAGTATATCACCTGTGGATAACTCCTCTTCGCGATAGAGCACCCTGTTGCGTATGCCATTGTTATAGGCGTTCACCCTTTTGTTGGAACGTGAGATAACAATGGTCTCCTCCATTCCGTCATTGCGGTATGAGTCGCCGATCTCATCGATCAGCTCTGTACCTGTAATACGTTTCACATCAGTGAAGCCATTCACTTTCAGCTTCGGATATGCAGACGTTTCATTCAAACGCAAGGCATTTCTTAAGGTAGTGGCATTATACAACACGCCCGATTCCTCAGCCTGCCGCACAATCTCTGTAAGTACAGCATCAGTCACCTGTAATGAATAGGATTGTAATATCTGTTTATCGAGCGCGGGGCTGTAATCCTGTTTCACCGGTGGCAGCTGTGCAGTGTCACCTATAAGCATCATCCTACACCCTTCACCTGAATAGACATACTCTATCAAATCGTCAAGCAGCCTCCCCGTACCGAAGAGCGAGAACTCAGCCGACTCGTTATTGATCATTGATGCCTCATCCACTATAAAGAGCGTATGTTTGTGCATGTTCTCCGACAAGGAGAAATGGGGTGTACCCTCGGATAACTTCTGTTGTCGGTATATCTTCTTGTGGATGGTGAATGACTGCTGCGCTGCATACCCTGAGAAGACTTTCGCCGCACGCCCTGTAGGAGCCAGTAAAATGGTTTTTTGTCTGAATGCTGCCATGGTTCTCACAAGACTCCCTGTAAGAGATGATTTCCCGGTACCGGCATATCCTGTAAGTAGAAATATCTGATCACTGATTCCTGAAAAAAGAAAACTGCCAATCTTTTCCAACGCCTCTGTTTGGTCATTGGTAAAACTATATGGAAAATTACGGCTGATTTTCTCAATAAAGAACCGATTTATCATTTTTTTTGGTTATTTTTCCAGTAAAAGTAGTACAATTATCATTCTTTTTCTAAATTTGTAGTCTAAAATCAGAAAATCAAAATAATAACAATATAATAATTTAAAAAAGAAAAGTACATGAAAGTTGTAATGAGAGTGCTTTTAGCATTGGCCATTGTTCTTTTAGCATACGTTAGTTGGAAAAGCATCCAGGGAACAGAGGATTTCAACGCTGAGGTCGCTAGACGAGACAGAGCCGTCATCCAGCGTTTAGTTGACATCCGCACAGCACAGGTTGCCTTACGTGCCCAGTCCGGCTCCTACACAGCCAGCTTCGACACATTGACCAATTTCGTGGGAGAGGGCAAAATTGCTACACTCATAAAATCGGGCGACCTCACAGAGGACCAGCTTGAAGCAGGCATGACTGAAGAAAAAGCAATGCAGATCATTCGTACAGGCAACGAGTCAGCCATCAAGGCGGCCGGGCTGTGGGACGATGAAAAAAATGCCCCCCAGCTTGTGAGGGACTCCATCTTCTCTCCCACTGTGGAAGTATTGTATCCCAACCGTTCAAACTTCAGTATCGACTCATTGAGATATGTACCTTTCGGACAAGGTGCACAATTTGAGATGGGTGTTGATTCTCTGATCACCGCATCGGGTTATCCTATCCAGGTGTTTGAGGCAAAAACCCCCTACACCGTTTACCTTGGTGACCTCGACCAGAAACTGCTGAATCAGAAGATACAGGAAGTGCTTGACCGTCCCGGCGATAAATATCCCGGTATGCAGGTAGGGTCACTCGAAGTAGCCAATAATAATTCCGGGAACTGGGAATAACTGGTTGTAAACCATCAACATGTTTTTACCGGAAAATATTGATTTAGCTCATTCTGAAGAATACAATTTATCCATTCGGTTAACGCCGGATGGATTTTCTTTTTCAATTCATTCACCTGTGGATCCCTCCATTTTTCATTTTCAGGGCACCACACTAGGGAATAAATTGTCATATATCGATCACATTAAAAAACTGATCTTCGATCATGGTTTCTTCAGTCAACCGTTCAATAGTTGCGCTGTAACGATTGTCTCTCACTGTTTCACGCTTGTGCCTGCGATATATTTTAACAAGGGAGAAGTGAATGAGTTGTTCCGGTTTAACTTTCATCAGGAGAAAGGAAATGTACTGAGTGATGCATCACCGGGTGGCACCTATCATGTTGTCTATAATCTGGATGAAGAGGTGCATTCATTTCTGTCACGAAATCTGTGGAATCCCACCTTTCACCACCACACCTCCCGCCTGCTGCAACTTTTTGAAAGCTATAAGAGAGAAGAGGGTTGCAACAGTTGTTTTGTTAATTTCCATGATAAGTGTGTGACCATCATCTGTTTTTCTGAGGAGAGTCTTCTCTCTGCAAACACATTCTCTGGAGTGAATCCACATGACACCACCTACTACATCGCGAGTGTATGGGAGAAACTGGAATTCGACCAGACAACCGACAGGCTTTATCTCTCAGGTGATATCGATGCAGATAAAACAGTGATCGATATCCTGAAGAAACTAATTCGCCATGTTGAAATAGTGGCATTAAAGCCTGCTGTACAGCTGACCGAAGAACAGAAGCAAACACTTCCCACCGATATAATTGCTGCCTTATGCGTATAATTAGCGGAAAATACAAATCACGAAGGATACAGATACCGGCCAATCTGCAAGCGCGCCCGACGACCGATTTCGCGAGGGAGGGACTTTTCAACGTGCTTCAAAACAGGGTTGACTGGGAAGAGACCGAAGCGCTCGATCTTTTTTCTGGAACAGGGAGCATCGCCCTGGAGCTTGTTTCACGGGGTTGTCCCCGTGTGGTGAGCGTAGAGATGAACAACCTGCACTGGCGTTTTATCTGCAAGGCTAAAGAGACACTGGGTGCAGAGGAGCTCATCCCTCTGAAGGCTGATGTTTTTAAATTTCTTTTGTCATGCAATCAACAGTTCGATCTTATCTTCGCCGACCCCCCTTACGATATGGCCGGCATTGACACAATCCCCGGTATCATCTTCGGGAGGAAGTTGCTGAAACAAGGCGGTATATTCCTGTTGGAGCATTCAAAAAAATATGATTTCTCCTCTTTCCCTTTCTTTAAAGAAGAGCGAAAATATGGCAATGTCCACTTCTCCTTTTTTGAAGAGTGAGCATAAAAAAAAGAGACATTCCTTTCCATTTTAAAGAAAGAACCCTATTTTTGCAGCTCACTAATAATTAACATATGCAAAGAAAAGAGTCATGCAGGATAAGCGGCTTTCGTTTCAAACGATTCGCCCGCAAGTCGTACAGCGTCTTCAACAGCATGCACAAGGCGGTCACCATCGGTGTGCTGTCGGGCTGCACGTTGATGAGTGCGCATGCGGCTACGGCAGTATCGGTGGAACGGCTGTTTACCCGCACATCAACCGACACCATCCCGCTGAAAGAGCTGGAAGAGGTGGTGGTTACCGCCTCCAGGGTGGAGCTACCGCTGAATCTGGCAGCAAAGATGGTGACAGTAGTATCCAAACAGGATATTGAGCGGGCGCCCGTCCGCAGTATTGAAGAGCTTTTAAACTATGTAGCAGGTGCAGACATCCTGCAACGCGGACCGCACGGCGTACAGGCGGACATCTCCCTTCGTGGCGGATCATTCGATCAGACAGCCATCCTTCTCAATGGTGTGAACCTCACCAGCCCCCACACAGGACATTACAGTTTCGACATCCCCGTCAACCTTTCCGATATCGAACGGATCGAGATCGTACAGGGTCCCTCTTCGCTGGTGTATGGTGCAAGCGCCTTTGCGGGGGGAGTCAACATGATCACTAAGAAAGATGTGGGATCCAATGCTTTTGCGAAGCTGGAGGGTGGCATGCATGGGCTCTTCGGGGCGGATCTGCGTGGTGCATACAAAGCAGGTGCCTCGGTGCACACCCTCTCGGCAGGATACAAGCGGTCGGACGGATATATCCGCAACAGTGATTACAACATACTGAATCTTCTATGGCAGAGCCGCTTCGATATCGATGGAGCACATATCGATATTCAGGCCGGGCTGAACGATAAGGCGTATGGCGCCAACACCTTCTACTCCGCCGCCTATCCCGATCAGTACGACGACACGAGAGGTCTCCTGCTGTCGGTACGTGGTGAAACCGGCGGAAGACTGAAACTGATCCCCCACATCTACTGGAGTCGCCATGATGATGAGTTTCAGCTTTTTCGCGAAGGCTCACCCAATGTGCCGGAGTGGTACACCGATCATAACTATCACCGGAGTGATGTGTACGGGATGAACCTCAACATGCAGTATGCATCTCTCTGGGGGATCACCAGCTTTGGGGGTGAGTTCCGTAATGAAGCTATTCTGAGCAGCGTGCTGGGCAGACCGATGGAGGAGGCGATCGGGAAATACACAAAATCGGATAACCGTACCGCCATCAGTTATTTCGCTGAGCACAATTTTATTCTCAACAGATACACGCTCTCAATTGGAGGATTGCTCAATCACAACCGGGCGGTCTCCACTAAAATGGATTTCTATCCGGCACTGAACGCTTCGATGAGAGCATCAGAAAAGCTCACCCTCTATGCATCATGGAACAAAGCCACCCGCCTGCCCACCTTCACCGACCTCTATTATACCACTGCCACCCATACCGGTAACATCAGCCTGGAAGCCGAACAATCCGAGGCATTTGAGGTTGGGGCCAAATTCACACATCCTGTGGTGAGAGGCAGTATCGCTGCCTTCTACATGAAGGGCAGAAATATGATCGACTGGGTGAAATCATCTCCCGATGCACTGTGGGAGTCGAGGAATCACACGAAACTCAACAAGAGAGGATTCGAGGCAGGCATGCGATTGAACCTGAATGAGTGGTTAGGGATATCCCAGCCTTTGCATTCACTATCACTGGGGTATATGTACCTGCAACAGGACAGGGAAGAAGATGAGCTGATTTCAAACTATACACTGAACCACCTCCGTCACAAGTTCACTGCCAGCCTGCATCACAGGGTGATGAAGCAGCTTACCCTGTCGTGGAACTTCCGCTGGCAGGAGAGAGCAGGTTCCTATGTGCTATACAGCGATCTTCAGCCCGGAGAGAGAGTCAGTTACACCCCCTTTTCACTGCTGGACCTGAAAGCAAATTACGCGTTGAGCAACGTTGACATTTTCATGCATGTCAACAACATCTTCAATACCACCCATGTCGATTTCGGAAACATCCCACAGCCTGGGTTCTGGCTGTCGGGAGGTATACGTTATCAATTCTAGATTTTAACCGGCCCCCTCCCGAAAGGATGAAAAAGGCTCCGGAGGGGTCTACGTTTGGCAATCAGCTGCAAAAACCCTATATTTGCCCTTCACACAGTGAACCCATACACACTTAAATTCCGATTCAGATGTTTCATAAATTGGTAGCGATAGAACCGGTCAGTTTAATTCCCTCAGCAGAGAAGAAGCTGCATGCATTTGCCAATGAGGTCATCCTCTACCCGGATATACCAAAGGATCACCATGAGATCGCAGCACGCATCGGCGATGCCGATGCGGTGTTGCTGAGCTACACCTCCCACCTGGGCAAGGATGCCCTGGAGCAATGCCCCAACGTACACTACATCGGCATGTGTAACTCACTCTATTCACCCGAAAGCGCCAACGTGGATATTCTGTATGCCAACAGCAGAGGGATCACCGTCACCGGCATCCGCGATTACGGGGATGAGGGTGTGGTGGAATATGTGATCAGTGAGCTGGTGCGCTGCCTCCACGGCTTCGATCAGGCACCGTGGGATGGCATGGCGCGTGAGATCACCGGTTTAAAAGCAGGTATTATCGGTCTTGGCACGTCGGGGGGTATGATCGCCGATGCACTCCACTTTTTCGGAGCGGAGATATCCTACTTTGCGCGGAGTGAGAAGGCAGAAGCCAGGGCAAAAGGATATCGGTTTCTCCCGCTGGATGAGCTGCTCGAACAGAACGAAGTGGTATGCTGCTGCCTCAACCGGAATACCATCCTGTTGCATGAGGGTCAGTTTGAGAAATTGGGCAACAAAAAGATACTGTTCAATACCGGGCTTTCTCCTGCATGGGATGAACAACCCTTTTTAAAATGGCTCGGGGGCGACAACCGCTGTTTCTGCGACACCGTGGGAGCACTGGGTGGCGAACATCTGCTCGACCATCCGAAGGTCCGCTGCATGCAGGTATCCACCGGACGTACCCGTCAGGCATTCGACCGGTTGAGTGAGAAGGTGTTGCAGAACCTTTCCGACTATACCGGAATAGTCTTGTAACAATCGTTTACCCAATCATCAGCAACCATCTTCTGAAGAGGTGACGGAACTGCCGCTCATCCTCCGGCATCAGAAATCAGAATACAATGGGCGAAGCAATATTTCTCAGTGTGCTGACCACCGACCATGCCGCGATTGCTGAGGTGGCACTGAATACATCAACTACGGCGTGTACCTGCTCATTTCTGACCTCCACACGCTGTCTGTCACCCCTGAAGTCAGGCGTCGACTCCATGGTCACCTGCAGCTGCTCAGGGCCTACGGTGGCTAGTGAGGCCGCCACAGCCACATTCAATCCGGTGGGAAAGGTCTCTATCGCCTCCCGGGCTGTACCGGAGAAAACGACCTTGTTCACCCTCTCCATATCGGGTGTGTAGAGAGGTGATTGCCGCAGGGCAGCCACTCCCTTCTCATTGAAAAAGCTGGCGGTGGCATTTCCCATCAGTGTGGCAGTGCGGAGCACATCAAACCCTCCCGTGGCACCCGAAGCGATATAAACACGTGAGCCATGTGTTGCCGCTGTATCCCTCACCTCATTATAAAAAGCTGTATCCGCCAAAGCCCCTATAGACAATGTAACGACCGAAGTGCCGTTCCTTAAAGCCGGCAGGGCCAACTCTTTCATCGCTGCGGGCGATGCTGCCTCCACCAGGAAATCAGGCTTCAAAGCGAGCAACTCCTCCAGAGAGGTTGTTGCCTTACATACTTTTCCATGTTGCTCCATTTTATTCGCCAGACGACCTGCTTTCGCTACAGTACGCGAGTAGACACCTACAAGATCATAGTCAGGCAACAACCCGTTTATCAACGCATCAGCCACTATATCGGCCAGATAACCACTACCGGCAATCACTAATTTTTTCATAGTGCCAAAGATAGACTCTTTTGATTGAACTGCAAAAGCAACACCTCCAGTATAAATAATGAATAAACAGTTTTTCATTATTTAAACATTATTGCTTTATTTGTATTTCCAAATAGGAGAGTTTTTCAAAACCAGTGAAAACAGGCGATGAATCTTATTACTTTTCACCCTGGTCTCAATAAAAAAGCCAACCTTTTTCAACTTTTATAAAACAGATATGATGATCACAACTAAAAGAATAATAAAATTCACAGGGTTGATGATGTGGTTATTCGCCTCATTGGTAAACGCTCAGCAGACCGTAAATTACGATGAATCGAAAGTTTCTGCATATCTCCTACCTGAACTTTTAAAGTGTAAAAACGGCGTGATGGTCACAACAGCAGAACAGTGGGAGAAACAACGAAAGCCGGAACTGATGAAACTGTTTGCTTCCCAAATTTACGGTCGCACTCCTGCAGAGAACATTGATGTCACTTATGAGGTATTAACTGAAGACACTGAAGCACTGGGTGGCAAAGCTACCGGCAAACAGGTAAGGTTTACATTTTCGAACGGAACGAAAAAAACAGAAGCCATCCTGTTGCTTTATATACCGAATAAGCCAAAAAGTAAAGTTCCCGTGTTTATAGGATATAATTTTAAGGGAAACCACAGCACTATCACAGACTCAACAATTTTTTATTCTCCCGCACTCCACCTTTTGAAAGAACCGGATCACCCGGATTGGAAAAGAGGAAATCAATCGAGCCGGTGGAGCTACGAAAAGATCATCGACAGGGGATATGCTGTGGCAACAATGTGCTATCATGATATCTACCCCGATAATCCGGAATTAAAAGATCACAGTGTGATCTCCCTTTTTCGGGGATATGATTCAGGCAAAACGACTCCCGGAGAGTGGCAGTCTATCGGAGCCTGGGCCTGGGGGTCAAGCCGGATTGTTGATTTCCTGGAAACACAGCAACAGATAGATACAGACAAAATAGCACTCATGGGTCACTCACGTCTCGGAAAGGCTGCTCTTTGGGCAGCTGCTCAGGATCAACGTTTCCATATTGTCATCTCCAATAATTCCGGTTGTGGTGGTGCTGCACTTTTCAGAAGAAAATTCGGGGAGACCACAGAAATCATCAACAATGCTTTTCCTCATTGGTTCTGTGAGAATTTCCGTCAGTATAACAACAAGGAAGAATTGTTGCCGGTAGATCAACATCAGCTCCTCGCCCTGATAGCACCACGTAAGGTGTACGTGGCCAGTGCGCAAGAAGATCTGTGGGCCGATCCCGAAGGAGAGTTTTTATCAGCCTACCATGCAGGTCCGGCATACAGGTTGTATGGCCTGGAAGCGATTGACACTGATAAGATGCCGGAACAACATAAACCTATTATGGGCGACATCGGTTATCATCTGAGAGGCGGGAAGCATGATGTGACGGATTACGACTGGGAACAATTTCTTGATTTTGCCGACAAACATTTCAAATAATAAATATATTTATGAAGCATATTCTCACCGCTCTACTCCTGTCGTTTCTATCTATAAGCTGCACCACCAACAAACAACTTACAGACTATGTCAATCCTTTGCTGGGGACAGCCACATTGTGGGAACCTGAAGATCTGGGATATGTACGTACCTGGAAAGAGCGCACCTGGGGTGCCGAGGTCTTCCCCGGTACCTCGCTGCCCAACGCGATGGTACAGCTGAGCCCGGTAACACAGTTCAGGAGTGGTGCGGGTTACCAATACGAAGATACGATCATCTACGGATTTGCCCACACCAACAAGGGACACTGGAACCTGTTGCATATGCCAATATTACCCGTCACCGGTGAAGTGACTCCGGGTGATTATGCATCCGGATTCAGCCATATGAACGAATCGGCCAGCCCGGGCTATTACCGGGTTTTCCTTGAACGTTACGGCATCGATGCCGAGCTCACCTCCACCCTGCGTTGCGGCTACCACCGATACAGCTTTTCCGATGACAGTCCGAAGCGTTTGATTGCCGACATGACACGCACCAACAATCATGTAAACGACTGGTTCATTCAAAGAGAGGATGAACATGTGTTCACCGGCTTCCAGGATGCTGAAGGAAAGATCTATTTCTATGCGGTGGCCAACTATCCGATTGAAGATATCGTACAGCTCAAAGATGACAAGCATGCGGTATCGGTGGTCCACTTCGATGAAAGCCCCAAAAATGAACCGTTGGAATTGAAGATCGGCTTTTCCTTCGTCAGCATTGAGAATGCAAGAATGAACCTGGAAGAGGAGATGCTGGACAAAAGCTTCGCTCAGGTACGTTCGGAAGCCGATGAGACGTGGAACAAACTACTCTCAAGGATCAAAGTAACGGGAGGTACCGAACGTGAAAAAGAGATCTTTTATTCCACCCTCTACCGTTCTTTTCTATGGCCGGCATTGCGCAGCGATGTGAACGGTGATTTCACGGACGAGAGGGGTAACGTGACCAACAAAGGTTTCCGCTACTACACCAACCCCTCCTTCTGGGATGACTACCGCAACAAACTGGTATTGCTGGGTATGATCTCACCTGATGTCACTACCGATATCATCCGGTCAATCATTGACAAAGGTGAGAAAAGAGGTGGATATATGCCTACTTTCTTCCATGGCGATCATGCATCGGTGTTTGTGGCCGGAAGCTATCTGCGTGGCATCACCGGTTTCGACCTGGAACGAGCCTATGCGCTGTTGCTGAAGAATGCCACCGTACCCGGTCGCGGAGGCAGGCCATATCTCGAGGAATACCTGGAAAAAGGATGGATCGCTGAGAAAGACACCACCAACGTGCCCACATGGGATGAGTACAAGGCAGCGGTCACTAAGACAGTAGAGTATGCCTATGACGACTACGCGACAGCGTTAATAGCCAAAGAGCTGGGAGATAAGGCGAATCATGACCTTCTAATGAAACATTCCGAAAATTATAAGAACCTGTTCGATCCCTCCACCGGCTTCTGGCGGGGTAAGATTGAGGATGGCAGCTGGATTGATGATTTTGATCCCTATTATCCCTATTTCGCCTACATGTACCGGGAGGCCAATGCCTGGAACTCGCTCTTCTTTGCTCCCCACGACCCGGAAGGGATGCTTGCACTCTACCCTGATCATAATGCTGTAGAACAGAAGTTAGACTCACTTTTCACCGAGCCATGGAGAGGCTATGAGGTACATAACATGACCGGTTTTATGGGCAACTACTGTCATGGCAACCAACCGGCTCACAGTATTCCCTATACCTATTACTTTATCGGTAAGCAGGAGAAAGCACAATGCGTGCTCGACAGCATCATGGACCGATTCTATGATATGGGCGCCGATAAGCTGGCTTATGCGGGGATGGATGATGCCGGTGAGATGTCAGCCTGGTACGTACTCAATGCCATAGGCTTATATACCTATTCACCCGCTGATCCCGAATACATTGTTTCTGTTCCCCTGTTCGATAAAGTGAAGTTCCGGCTGGATGAGAAGACCACCTTTACCATCAGAAAAGATGGAGAGGGGAAGAAGATACAACAGATCAACTATGGCGATGAACCGGTCGACGGATGGTTTATTACACACGACCAATTAAAGCAGGGAAAAGAGCTGGTCATCACCACTGAATAGCATGATGACGATCTCATTGTAACCGTCGTAACAGTTACGGCACAACGAACACAGGTACTATCGAATAGTAAAAAAATGGTTTGCGAGCGAGCATGGTTTTGTTATAAGTAAACAACTTAATATCGAGACGGCTATGATTCTCGTTCTGAGAAATATTCCTCATGTGATCCTGTTGCCTTGTCAGGTAATAAGATAAAAACAATTACCTTTGCTGATTCTTTATTCAATAAACATCAGCTCATGAAGCAACCATTACTCTACACGCTGTGTTGTTTACTATTGCATGCAACCCTGCAGGCACAACAGCTCAAGGGTGTGATTGTCAATGAACAGGGAGACCCTGTCCCCAACTCTACCGTCTATATTCAGGAAACCGCCAAAGGCATAGCCGCCGACAACCTGGGAGAGTTTCAAACCCTGCTCTCACCGGGCACCTACACCTGTGAATTTCGTTCGCTGGGCTATGAAAGCATCAACAAAAACATCACGATGGGAAAGCACAACCAGTCGATACGCATTGTGCTGCAGGAGACATCCTATATGCTGGGTGAGGTGGTGGTGGTTGCCGGCGATGAGGATCCGGCTTATCGCATCATGCGGAAAGCGATCGCCTATGCGCCCTACTATCGCTATCAGATCAGTGAGTACCACGCTGAGGCCTACATCAAGGGAAGCCTGACGATCGATAAGATACCGGGAATATTCAAGAGGGCCATGAAAGTCAACTCCTCCGATCTAGACATCAATACGCTGATTGGTCAGCCCCTGGTGATGGAGTCGCAAAGCCAGATACACTTCACCTCCCCGGAGAGATACTCACAAAACGTGGTGGCGTTGAAAAGCTCCATACCCAAAGAGTTTAACGTCACCCGGGGACTCAGCATCATGACTTCCAGCATCTACAACAGGGATCTGGACGGAAGAATCTCACCACTTGCCCCGGGGGCGTTTCGGTTCTACGCATTCAGACTGGAAGATGTAGACTACCATCCCGACCATATCGTAAACAAGATCAAAGTGATACCCCGGAAGAAGAATCCTGATCTCTTTTCCGGCTATCTATACATCCTCGAGAACAGCTGGAACGTCTATATTGCCGATCTTACAACCAGTGAGCTGGGTACCACCATGCATTACCGCATCAACTTCCATCAGGTGAAGCCCTCCGTCTACCTGCCCACCACTTACGATGTGACGTTGACATTGAATACGATGGGCGTGAAAGGATCGGGAAAATATTACGCATCGATGAAGTATAATTCGGTAGAGGTAGATGGATCCCGGCATCCTGAGACCATAAAGGAGATTGCCTCTGCCGGTGTGCAGGCTGAAGATCCGTTAACTCCCAGGCAGCAGAAAATCGTTACTGAACTGGAAAAACTGACGCAGAAAGAGGAGCTCTCGACAAGGGAAGCGTACAGGATGTCGAAGCTGATGAATAAGATGGTGGAGCCGGAAGAGATTCAAAAACAACACGAAGCTCTTGAAATCAAAGAGGTTGAAAAGGTTCAGATGGAGGTAGACACACTGGCATGGAGAAGAGACACCACCTTCTGGACCAGCATACGTGAACTGCCGCTTCGTATAGAGGAGATCAGAAGCTACCAAAGGAGAGACTCGCTGTCGGGTAACGACACCATCCCTGAAAATGAGCCTGCAGGAAACGAGGTGGTGCTATCGATCGGAGAAAATCCCGCAACCCTGTTCGGAAAAATCACGCAAGGGGGTGTGTGGCAGATGAACCCGAACCTCTCGCTGCGCTACGGTGGATTAACGGGTGCGCTGAAGGAGTATAATTTCGTGGACGGCTTCTGGCTGGGACAAACAATTTCAATCAATTACGCCATTGATAAAAACCGGGCGTTCTCATTCTCTCCCTCCCTCTATTATACGACTGCACGCCAGAAATGGCTGTGGCATGTGGCCGCATCGCTGGATTATGCACCCATGTCCCTGGGACGGTTTGATTTCTCTGCAGGGCATATCTCGCGCGATGTGAACAGCATGAACGGTGAATCGAGGCTGATGAACACGCTGACAGCCTTCAGCCTGGGACAAAATTTCATCCGTTATTACGACAGCCGCTATCTGAAAGCGACTCATTCCATTGATATTGCCAACGGGCTGCATCTCTACTCCGGTGCGGAAATAGATCAACGTGCACCCTTGAGCAACCGCGCTTCCTTTAATCTCACAGGCAGGGAAGCACCTCCCAATATCCCTGCCGATGCAGGGCTGTACCCCCCACATAAAGCAGCCGGGATAACGCTGGGGCTCTCTTATACACCCCGTTATCGTTACCGGGTGAGAGAGGGCCGAAAGTGGTACGCATCCAGCAAATATCCAACATTCGCTGCAGGATATGAGAAGGGGTTCAACCTGTTTGCCGATAATCAGGCGCCGATGTATGACAAGCTTTTATTCTCCGTCTCTCAGAAGATCAAAGTCTCTCCCTTCGAGGAGATGGATTATCATTTTTCAGGCGGTTCCTTTTTACACGCAGCGCTTTTGTATGAGAACGACCTTCACTATTTCCACAACAACCGGATGCTGTTCACCCCATCCGATTTCACACGCAGCTTCAACCTGTTACCCCCTTACGCTGCTTCAGGTGACTGGTGGATGGAGGGACATCTCAATTATCAGTCACAATACCTCCTGCTGAAGAACCTGCCCTTCCTGCAACGTTTTTCGTTCGATGAAGCAGTTCACATTCATGGGTTGATCACTGAGGAACGACAGATATATCTCGAGGGTGGTTACTCTATCGGATTCATGGGATTGGGCAGGGCAGGCATTTTCACGAGCTTTGTGGATAAAAAAGTAGAAGGTGTGGGTGTAAGGATCAGTTATCCGCTTTGGTATATCCTCGAGAAGCGTCTTAAATAGACCCACTTAACTATCTTCATGGTTTACACCCAGTTACAGATGGAAACAAAAAGTGATCCCCATGAAAATCTATCTTCATGAGGATCACTGTTCATTTTGATAACCCTTAACTATTTCGCCTTTTCAATATCAATCACAACGGTACGGTTATAGAACCGTTCCTCAGGTAGTTTATTGTCGAAAGGTGCCCTGCCTGTATCCATTCCAAAAGCATCTGTTTCGAATTTTACGCTATTCTTACCCGATCTCTTTACGGCATTCGACAAAATGCGTTCAGTCTCACTTGCTCTCTTTTCCGACAATTGCATGTTATATGCTTCACTTCCGATAATATCAGTGTGGCCATGAATGACGACTTTACTATTGTCATCAATGCGGGGAGCGACAACATCTGTCAGAAACTTCTCGTAAGTAGCAACAGTGTTAGACTTATCGAAATCGAACAGGATGCTGTAACGCAACGCTTCTTCTTCTGTCAGCTCAGCACTGCGATCCAGATTGAGTGTCGTTTCTCTCTTCACTTCAACACCATCGCTGGTCTGTCCGATCATCACAACCTTGTACTTACCACTGTTGCTATTGCCAAGAATCATGTTACCCGGCACACTTTCCTGCACACCGGTATAAGGACCGTAATTTTGTGTTGTCCCATTTTCATCGGTCAGCTTCACATTCCAGGATTTGAGAGGTTGATTTTTCTCTGATGTAGTAGTGAACAATACGCGGCTATCCATCGGATTTTCCTGCACCGCGATAATCTGCAGCGGAGTCATCAGATCAACGGTTTTGCTCACAATCTCAACACGTCGATCGCCGGCACGTAGTAATGGCAGGAATTTCACACCACCAGGTGATTCAGATGGATTGTTCGGTTACTGTTAACCCTGCTTGGTATTGGTGGCTTAATTTATGCTGCTGTACTGTTTGCCGGTGTATCGGGTGGGACACAAGCGATTAAGGGAGTAATTATCTACGCCGTTCTGGGCATCATATTTTTTGTTTCAGGTATAAGCCTGGTGCGAACGGTAAAAGATACCTGATCATATAATAAGCATCATGCATATCATTTGTTTTAAATAATAAAGAGCTTATGCTTTATAATGTTAAATAACTAGTAAGATTTCTTATATTACCCTACCTGACCCCGCCTGTTTGGCGGGGTTTTTTAATTATTTTATATCTTTGTCACAGTAAAAAAATCAATGTGTCTTTTCAAAGAGAATATATTTCATGAAACAAGGATGGATGCTTTAACACACAAGCAGATGGAAGCTGTACGCATCATAATGAGTAAAATAATTATCGTATGAAACACAAAGCAAACTACAATTACTCTGATAAACAGCTGTTCTGGCTTGTAACATTAAGGGTTTTAATCGGCTGGTATTTTCTGTATGAGGGCTTGGCAAAGGTCTTTTCTCCCAAGTGGACAGCTTACGGCTATTTAATGGATTCCCGGGGTCTCTTTGCTCCTCTCTTCAGAAAGATTGCCGAGAACCCTGACTTGATGGCTGCCGCCGATTTTATCAATATCTGGGGTCTTACAATTATTGGTCTGTTACTTATACTCGGGCTGTTTGAAAAAGCAGGCTATATTGGCGCTGCATTACTGCTGACACTTTACTACCTGTCTCATCCCCCGCTGCTGAACGTAGAATATATACTGCGTCCCGAGGGATCATACCTGTGGGTTGATAAAAATCTTATCATGCTGGCAGCCACGATAGTGTTGTGCTGCTTCCCCACGGCAGCAAGAATAGGAATGGACAGAATCATTCATCAAAAAAGAAAATCGAAATGAACGATAATGACAGTAACCTGAACGAAGAAAAAAACAATCAGGACAGAGAGAATCACAAACAGGTATCTCAGGGCAGGCGTGATGCCATAAAGGCCATGGCTACTGTCCCTGTACTGGGGGCCATGGCTTATGGTGTTTACAGGAAAAGAAAAAAAGAGATGAGTAACCTCACCTCGGCCAACATGTTTCATTTTAAAACCGACAATGCAGTCATCACACCCCTGCCCATCGACGGAAAAACCATCCGTCTGGGCATCATAGGTTCAGGCATTCGTGGCAAGCAACTGATGATTGCTCTCGGTTTTGGCACACCTCAATACGTTCAGGGCCTAAAAGAGGCACAGAAGAATACTCCCGGGAACAACCGGCTGAAAGATTTCCGGGAGCAGGAAGACCTACAGGTGGTCATTACAGGTGTATGCGACATTTTTGATGTGCATGCAGAAGAAGCCATAGCTGCAGCTGCCAATATTCACCGTGAGGCATTGAATGGTAACTATGGGCCACAACCCAAAAGATACCTCAACTACAGGGATCTACTTGCCGCAGAAGATGTGGATGCAGTGGTGATAGCCTCCCCCGATCACTGGCATGGTCAGATGGCTATGGATGCAGTTAAGGCTGGTAAACATGTCTATCTTGAGAAGCCGATGTCGTGGACTGTGCCAGAGACTTATGCACTGCGTGAAGCGGTGAAACAGAGTGGAGTGGTCTTTCAGCTGGGGCATCAGAACAGGCAGGTGGAAGCGTATGGCAGAGCACGTGAGATAGTTGAAAAAGGGCTGTTGGGACCCATCACACTGATAGAGACAGGCACCAACAGAAACGACCCCAACGGAGCGTGGGTCTACCCCATCCATCCTGATGCCAGTCCCAGCAGTATCGACTGGAATCAGTTCGAAGGTGATCCCGACAGAATAAGGGAGTATATGGATTATATGACATCTGCAGGAGTGGCACAATACGTAGGACCGGAACCACGTGATAAATTCAGCCTGGAACGGTTCTTCCGCTGGCGTTGCTGGTGGGATTACAGTACCGGATTAAGCGGTGATCTGCTGACACATGAGTATGATGCCATGAATCAGATCCTCGGCCTGGGCATTCCCTCCTCGGCCACCTCTTCCGGTGGCGTCTACTTCTTCAAAGATGGACGTACCGTCCCCGATGTGCTGCAAACAGCCTTTGAGTATTCCGATAAAGGCTTTACCATGCTCTATTCAGCCACCCTGGGGAATCAGTTCAGCAGAAGCAGGAAGATCATGGGACACGATGCCACGATGGAGGTGGGTAACACCCTTACAGTGACCATCGACCCACGTTCGGAACAGTACAGGGAGAAAATAGAGAATGGCACCATTAAACCAGGGGAACCTTTCTACCACTATATGCCCGGAAAAAGTATTGATGCTGTCACCTCAGCCACAGAGCTTTATTTTGCTGAAAGAGGTCTGTTGTATTCATATGTAGACGGAAAACGGTACAACACCACCTACCTTCATCTGCGTGAATGGCTTGAGTGTATACGTACAGGCAGGCAACCCTCCTGCGGTATTGATGAGGGATTTCAGGAAGCCATCACTGCACATATGGGCACGAGAGCCTATCTGGAAGGTCGCACGATGTACTGGGATGCTGAGAAGGAAGAGATCACAAGAGGTTAACTGATTTGATGATGCGATGATATGACGATTTGTCGATGCGACAGTCAGACGAACAGATGATCAGAGAATATGATGCTTTAATAATCAGTAAATCGTTTAATCGTTCAATAAGCAAATCATCATGGGGTTGAATCAACCCATCAACTAATCCTTCCCCAATCGTAGCGGTTGCCGCTTAAACGGCTCAACTGCTGCCTGAGCACCATGTGTCCGGGCTGCTCCAGCTTTGGATCCTTTTCGATCAACTCCTCTGCAATCTCACGTGCACGAAAGAGGATGGCGTTATCCCGTACCAGATCGGCAATGTGGAGGTTAAAGGGGATGCCGCTCTGCTGTGTACCCTCCAGGTCGCCTGGGCCACGCAGTTTCAGGTCCGCCTCGGCAATCACGAAACCATCATTACTCTCTGTCATGATCTCAATACGCTTACGGGTATCCGAAGAGAGCTCGTAGGGTGTGATCAGCACGCAGAAGGATTGATCTGCCCCCCGCCCTACCCTGCCACGTAGCTGATGTAGCTGTGAGAGACCAAACCGCTGGGCACTCTCAATCACCATCACACTTGCATTTGGGACGTTCACGCCTACCTCAATCACGGTGGTGGAGACCATGATCTGCGCTTCGTTCGCCACAAACTGCCGCATCACCTCCTCCTTCTCGGCCGGTTTCATCCGGCCGTGCATCTTGCAGACGGTGTATTCAGGGAAAGCCTCCTTTATATGCACATACCCCTCCTCCAGATTCTTCAGATCGAGCGTTTCACTCTCCTCGATCAATGGGTAAACAATATAGATCTGCCGCCCCTGTTTTATCTGTTCACGAAGAAACTGATAGAGGGCACCCCGTTTCTTGTCGTAACGATGCACTGTCTGCACCGGCTTACGTCCCGGCGGTAGTTCATCGATCACCGAGACATTCAGGTCGCCGTACACGGTCATGGCCAGGGTACGTGGTATCGGAGTGGCTGTCATCACAAGCATATGTGGAGGCTGATTGTTCTTCTCCCACAACCTGGCCCGCTGTACCACACCAAAGCGGTGCTGTTCATCAATCACCACGAAACCGAGATTGCGGAACCGCACCACATCTTCAAGAAGGGCATGTGTACCAATCAATATATCAATCTCTCCCATGAGCAGGGCCGCATGGATCAGCTCTCTCTCTTTCTTCTTAGTGGAACCGGTCAGCAGCGCCACCCGTACACTCATACCTGACAACATCTGAGTAAACGTCTCAAAGTGTTGTGTTGCCAGGATCTCGGTGGGTGCCATCAGGCAGGACTGAAATCCATTGTCCAGTGCTATCAGCATGCACATGATCGCCACAAGGGTCTTGCCGCTGCCCACATCACCCTGCAGCAGGCGGTTCATCTGTTTCCCTGAAGCTGTATCCTTTCTTATCTCCCTGATCACCTTCTTTTGTGCATTGGTCAGCTCAAAAGGAAGATGTTTTTTATAAAATGTATGCAGGTTCTCACCCACCTTCCTGAAGATGAAACCGTTCAGCTTTGCATTCCTGTCGGAAGCATATCGGACAATATTCAGCTGGATAAAGAAAAGCTCTTCAAACTTGAGACGGAACTCTGCATCACGCAGCAGAGGAGGTGCTTTCGGAAAATGGATATTCTCCACTGCATCGTGAAATGGGATGAGCCCGGCCTGTTCGATCACATCGACTGAGAGTGTCTCGGGTAGTCGCTCCCTGATCAACCCGAAAGCATTCCCGATGATCTTCTGCATCGCTTTTGAGTTGAGGAAGTGGTTTTTCATCTTCTCGGTGGTGTTGTACATAGCCATCAGCCCCTCAGGGCGATCGGATTCATCCATATAGGGATCGATTTCCGGATGGGCAATGTTCCACTTACCGTTGAAGAGAGTGGGTTTTCCGAAGACGATATACTCCTGATTCAGCTTGTACTTGTTTTCAATAAAGCGAACACCCTGAAACCAGATAAGGTCAATGATGCCTGTACCGTCGGTAAAGTGAGCTACGAGCCTTCGTCTCCTGCCTTCACCAAAGGTCTCGAAGGCGGTAATCTTTCCTTTCAGCTGGATGTATGCCATCGAGTTGTCGATCTCGTGCACATAATAAACCCGCGTTCTGTCGATATAGCGGTAGGGGTACCAACGTAACAAATCACCCAGTGTAAAGATATCAAGCTCCTTATTCAGGATCTCGGCTCTTTTAGGTCCTACGCCGGGAACAAATTGTATTTCGGTTTGAAGAATATTCATTCGGATAAGGTGATTTAGCTGTCGCCTCTCGTGCAAATTTATAAAAAATGGGGAACAGTTCAACCATTCCCCAACACTTTATTGATTCTCTCAATTCACATGATAAAGTAACTGCAGTACAATCTTACCATGCAAACAGGGGGTATTGTTTCATTGATGCGTTCACCTTCTCACGTACCGATGCAATCGTTTTTCCATCTTCCACGTTCGAGAGAACGACATCGATCATCTCCACGATCTCTGTCATCAGTGGTTCTTTCGCTCCTCTGGTAGTGATGGCGGGAGTGCCAAAGCGAAGGCCGGAGGTCTGGAAAGGTGACCGGCTGTCAAAAGGGACCATATTCTTGTTGGTGGTAATATCAGCCGCCACGAGCACTTTCTCTGCCACCTTGCCGGTAAGATCGGGGAATTTCGTACGCAGATCCACAAGGATACAGTGGTTATCGGTTCCACCCGATACAACGTTATATCCCTTATCAATAAACGCCTGCGCCATGACGGTTGCATTTTTCTTCACCTGGATCTGATAGCTCTTGTATTCAGGTTGCAAAGCTTCGTAGAACGAAACAGCCTTGGATGCGATCACGTGTTCCAGCGGACCACCCTGCATGCCGGGGAAGACTGCAGAGTCCAGCAGTGCGGACATCATCTTCACCTCTCCTTTCGGTGTGGTGATACCCCATGGGTTCTCAAAGTCCCTGCCCATCAGTATCACACCACCACGGGGACCACGGAGAGTCTTATGTGTTGTGGAAGTGACGATATGTGCATGGCTGAGAGGGTTCTCCAGCAGTCCTGCAGCGATCAATCCCGCCGGGTGTGCCATGTCGACCATAAAGATGGCTCCAATCTCATCGGCTACGCTGCGAATACGGGCATAATCCCAGTCGCGAGTGTAAGCCGAGGCGCCGGCAATGATCATCTTCGGACGTTCTGTACGCGCCAGCATCTCCAGCTGACCGTAATCGACCCTTTGATCTTCTTCACGTACGTTGTAGGCAATGGGTCGGAACATCAGCCCGGAAAAATTGACAGGTGAGCCGTGAGAGAGATGCCCTCCGTGTGAAAGGTTGAGACCGAGAAATGCATCACCGGCTTTCATACAGGCCAGGAACACGGCAGCATTGGCTTGCGCACCTGAGTGGGGTTGCACATTGGCCCATTCGGCTCCAAAGAGCTCTTTCAACCGGTCAATTGCCAGCTGCTCGCTGAGGTCAACTACTTCACATCCACCATAATAGCGTCTGCCGGGATAGCCTTCAGCATATTTGTTGGTCAATACAGATCCCATAGCCTGCATCACCTGCTCACTCACGAAGTTCTCAGAGGCAATCAGCTCTATACCTTTCAGTTGCCGTTCGCTCTCCTTTTCGATTATCTCAAAGAGTTGTCTGTCTTGTTGCATTTCCAATAATTTATTCGTAATAAATTGTGCAAAGTTAGTGAACATTTTCGTTAAGCAATGTAAGCAGAGGACAAATTTATATGGACTATGCTATTGCGAGAAAATGTCTAACGCTTGTGAACATTTTCGTTAAGCAATGTAAGCAGAGGACAAATTTATTTGGACTATGCCCAACCACATGCATCTCCATCGGACACAATATCGGATTAAGGCGCTAGTCGATTGAATACCACAATGTGATACACATGCAAATGATGTTTTAATTGAGGTTTACGTTCATTTTTAACTAATTTCATTGTTAAAAAGATGAGCGATCATATTATTATTGTACATTTGTTAGCCAATTACAATAATAAAAAGAAGCTGTATGAAAGCGTGTTTTATGGGGCTTGGGTACATTGGACTGCCTACCGCAATAATTGCTGCAGTTAATGATATACAGGTTATAGGTGTGGACATCAACCCGGAGGTGATAAAAACAGTCAATGAAGGTAGGATTCATATTTCCGAACCGGGGTTACAGGATTTGTGTAACAAAGTGGTCACCGGCGGACAATTAAAAGCATCGCCACACCCTGAGATTAGTGATGTGTATCTGATTGTTGTCCCCACTCCTTTCAAAGGTGATCACATGCCCGACATCTCGTATGTGGAGGCAGCTACACGCACAGTGATACCCTACTTAAAAGAGGGTGACCTGTTTATTATTGAGTCTACATCACCGGTTGGGACAACCGAGAAAATGGAGCAACTCATTTTAACAGAACGACCCGATTTAAAAGATCAAATCAATATAGCCTACTGTCCTGAACGTGTTTTACCCGGTAACGTAATATACGAACTGGAGAATAACGACCGGGTGATTGGCGGAATCAACGAAGTTTCTACCGAGAAGGCAAAGCTTTTTTACAAACAGTTCGTGAAAGGTGAGCTCTATACCACCAATGCACGCACGGCTGAGATGTGCAAACTGACCGAGAATGCTTCACGTGATGTGCAGATCGCATTCGCCAATGAGCTCTCCATCATCTGCGATAAATCGGGTATCAACATCTGGGAGTTGATCGAGCTGGCTAACAGACATCCCAGAGTAAATATCCTGCAACCGGGAAGTGGTGTGGGGGGACATTGCATAGCTGTGGATCCATACTTCATCACTTCAGCGTTTCCCATGGAATCACAAATCATTGGTAAAGCACGCGAGATCAATAACTATAAAGCTTTCTGGTGTGCCGAGAAGATTGAAAAGGCTATGCTGGAGTTTGAGCTTGCCAACAACCGTAAGCCGGTAGTCGCGATGATGGGTCTGGCATTTAAGCCCAATATTGACGACCTGAGGGAATCACCTGCTAAATATATCACCACCAAGGTGATGCAGCGAAAGCACGATGCCGATTTTCTGATTGTGGAACCCAATATCCGGCAACATAAAGTATTTAAATTAACACCTTACGCTGAAGCATATGAAAATGCGGATATTATAGCATTTCTTGTTTCTCACAATGAGTTCAAAAGTTTACCCCGCAGAGATGACAAGGTGATTCTCGATTTCAGCGGTGTTTTTAGAAAATGAGAGAGAATAAATCTATGCAATCAAATACATCAAACGAAAAACGCAGGAGGAAAGTAATGCTTGTCTTTGGCACTCGTCCCGAAGCAATAAAGTTAGCTCCATTAATTAAAGAGTTTGAACGACATGCAGAGAGGTTCGAAACAATCGTCTGTGTTACAGGACAGCATCGTGAGATGCTGGACCAGGTGCTGGATCTTTTTAAAATTGTGCCGAATCATGACCTGAACATTATGAAACAGGGACAAGATCTTTCAGATATCACTACACGCATCCTGCTTGAGCTGCGTGATGTGTTAAAAATGACGCAACCTGATCTTGTTTTTGTTCACGGTGACACCTCCACCTCGATGGCAGCAGCATTGGCAGCCTATTACCAACACATACCCGTGGCACATGTGGAAGCTGGGTTACGTACCCACAATATCTACAGTCCCTGGCCTGAAGAATTGAACCGCCAGATTACGAGCCGTATTGCAAGCTACAACTTTGCACCCACTTATCTGAGTAAAGAAAACCTGCTCAAAGAAGGGGTGAAAGAGGAAATCATTGCCATCACCGGCAATACAGTGATAGATACGCTTCATCTGATTGTGGAGAGAATAAAGGATAATCCATTATTGCAGGAAGAGATTAAAAAGAGTTTACTTGAATGCGGACTATCACAAGAGGTAATTGATACTATCTCAGTTGATTCACAAGCAACCCAGCTCGCCGATCCTGCCAGACCACTTGTACTGATAACTGGTCACCGGCGTGAGAATTTTGGTGAAGGATTTATCCATATCTGCCGGGCTATCAAAACACTCGCCATGAAATATCCGGAGGTGTTGTTTATCTACCCCATGCATCTTAACCCCAATGTCCGTAAGCCTATACAGGAAGTGTTCGGTGATCATTTCAATCCTGAGAGAGCTACTTCTCTTTCAAACCTTTTCTTTATTGAACCATTGGAATATCTTCCTTTTGTCTTTCTGATGAAGCAATGTACATTGGTACTTACAGACAGCGGTGGGATACAGGAAGAAGCTCCCGGATTAGGTAAACCGGTATTGGTAATGAGAGACACCACCGAACGTCCCGAAGGGCTGGAAGCGGGGACAGTGAAACTTGTAGGGACGAATTATGAATTGATTGTAACAGAAGTATCCAGACTACTGGAGGATAAGGATTATTACAACTCCATGTCGAAAGCCAATAACCCCTACGGTGACGGGAAGGCATCTGAACGCATTATAGCATTCATTCAATAAGTATGCAGGTGATCACCGGAGTGTTATCTCCATCCGAATAATCCGCGTTTTTTCTTAGGCTCAGGCATCGCTGATGCGCCTGCCATAAGTTGTAATGCATTGCGATTGTCTGCAGTAGCGTTCACTGCATTGTAGATCACTCCCCAGTCGGGAAGGCCACCCAGATTACGGTCATCGATAAAAAGATCGGCTCCCAGCTTACGGGATGCCTTTTCTCTGTCCTCACCAGGGTGATTTGCATTCTCAGCATAAAAATAGAGTCCGCGCCCGGCACAATAATCAATGGCTTCCTGCAGTAACTGACCCTCACGTACCGTCCACAGGATTAACTTGTGGTTATCTTTCTGCAATTGCAGGAGCGTTTCGATGGCAAAGGGTATGGGTTTGCCTATCGCGGGATATTCATGTTCAACGATGGTTCCGTCAAAATCTACTGCTATAACCATGGGTTTTATTCACTTTAATAATATCTCTCTGAATCAGGGTGCAAAGATAGCAAAAAAAGAACAATTAACAATAAATCGGAGGTCACTCTTGCCTCCTCACTGCATGAAGAAAGCAGGAAAAATGTATTAATGAAATGTTTAATAATCATAAAACATTTCTTACATTTGTAAATGAAAAACCATTAAAACGATACTACAATGAATTTAAACAGCTATCCGGCGGAACCTTTCCGTATCAAATCGGTAGAACAGGTGAAAATAACCCCTCGTGTAGAAAGAGAGAAAGTTATAAAAGAGTCCGGCTATAACACATTCCTTATTCCCAGTGAAGAGGTTTATATTGATCTGCTGACCGACAGTGGCACCAATGCGATGAGTGACCGTCAGTGGGCCGGGATGATGCTGGGTGATGAAGCTTATGCCGGCAGCCGCAATTTCCGCCACCTCGAAGAGACTGTGCGGGAGGTGTTTGGGTTCAGACATATCGTACCCACCCATCAGGGCAGAGGGGCAGAGAACCTGTTGTCGCAGATCGCGATCAAACCGGGTCAGTATGTACCGGGAAATATGTATTTTACCACCACCCGCTATCATCAGGAAAGAAACGGAGGCATTTTTGTGGATGTGATTCGTGATGAAGCACATGATGCCTCTTTGAAGATACCCTTCAAGGGTAACATCGATCTGCATAAGCTGCAGCATCTGATAGAAGAGAAGGGGGCTGAAAGCATCGCTTATGTTTGTCTCGCCGTCACGGTCAACCTGGCAGGCGGCCAGCCTGTATCGATGAAGAACATGAGAGAGGTGCGGGCGCTGACTTCACGTTATGGTATCAGGCTGTTTTACGATGCCACCCGCTGTGTGGAGAATGCATTCTTCATCAAGGAGCAGGAGGAGGGATATGCCGGTAAAGCAATCAGTGAGATTGTCCGGGAGATGTTCAGCTATGCCGACGGATGTACCATGAGCGGGAAGAAGGATTGTCTTGTGAACATAGGCGGTTTTCTCTGTATGAATGACGATGATCTTTTCGCAGAGGCAAAAGAACTGGTTGTAGTTTATGAGGGGATGCCCTCTTATGGCGGAATGACCGGACGGGATATGGAAGCGATGGCCATAGGTTTGAAAGAGTCGCTTCAATATGAATATATTGCACACAGGGTGAAGCAGGTGCGATATCTGGGCGACCGGTTAAGGGAAGCGGGTATACCGATGATTGAGCCTACCGGTGGTCATGCCGTTTTCCTCGATGCCAGACGCTTCTGCCCGCATCTCATCCAGGATCTGTTTCCTGCACAAAGCCTGGCTGCCAGCCTCTATCTGGAATCGGGTGTACGCAGCATGGAGCGCGGGATCATCTCTGCCGGACGTGACAGCAAGAGTGGTGAGAATCATCATCCCAGGCTGGAGACGGTGCGGCTCACCATTCCCCGTCGTGTTTACACTTACGCTCATATGGATCTGGTGGCCGAAGCAGTAATTTCACTCTACAGGAAAAGAGAAGCCATCAAAGGTCTTCGCTTTGTCTATGAACCAAAACAGCTTCGGTTTTTCACTGCCCGGTTTGAAGTGATTGATTAATTATCACCTGATTGACTATTGATATCATTACGGCATGATGCACGGAAGGCTGCTGCATTCACTACCTCTTTTCGGGTGCAGGACTGTTGTACTGCGCTTTATAGATTCCGGTACGCACCGCTTGTTATATCGTCCAGCCACTCCTGATGTGTAAGATACCACAGGACTGTTTTCTCAATCCCTTCCTCAAACTGCAGCGAAGGTTCCCATCCCAGTTCATTCTTTAACTTGGTGGCATCAATGGCATAACGCAGGTCATGACCGGCACGGTCGGTGACAAAGGTGATCAGTTTTTCAGATGTACCCTCATCTCTTCCCATCAGCCTGTCAGTGGTTTTAATAAGGAGTCTGATCAGGTCTATATTCTTCCATTCGTTGAACCCACCAATGTTGTAGGTTTCTCCATCTGCTCCTTCATGGAATATTAAATCAATGGCGCAGGCATGATCTTCAACATAAAGCCAGTCTCTCACATTTTCTCCTTTGCCGTATATTGGAAGAGGTTTGTTATGACGAATATTATTGATGAACAGGGGTATCAGCTTCTCCGGAAACTGATTGGGTCCGTAGTTGTTGGAACAGTTGGAGATCACCACAGGCAAACCATAGGTGTCATGATAAGCCCTTACAAAATGATCAGAGGAGGCTTTAGACGCAGCATAGGGACTGTGCGGATCATAGGCTGTCACTTCAGTGAAAAGACGATTATCGAGCCCAAGAGCGCCATACACCTCATCGGTGGAGACATGATAAAAGCGTTTATTTGCGTAGCTCTCTTTCCACAGCTCTTTTGCTGCCTGCAACAGATTGAGAGTTCCAAGGACGTTGGTTCTGGCAAAGGAGAAGGGATCGGTGATGGAACGATCCACATGACTTTCGGCGGCCAGGTGAATAATACCATCGATTTGAAAGGTAGTGATAACCTCTCTCATTTGATTGAAATCACAGATATCTGCTTTCACAAACCTGTAATTGGGCATTTCTTCCATCTCTTTCACATTCGCCGGATTACCGGCATATGTCAGTTTATCCAGATTAAAAATCTGATAATGTGGATAGCTTTTTACAAACCGTTTTACCACATGTGAACCGATAAAACCGGCTCCTCCGGTGATTAGAATGTTTCTCATAGGGTGGGGTTTTTTTTATCTTTGTCTGAAAGTATTATATCTTCCATGGGAAGCTTCCAGTCGATATTGAGTTGAGGATCATCCCAAAGGAGCGCACCCTCATATTCCGGCATGTAATAATTATCACATTTATACTGAAAAATCACCTCTTCGCTCATCACAACAAATCCATGGGCGAACCCACGTGGAATGAAAATCTGACGTTTGTTTTCACCAGACAATTCAGTTGAGACATGCATACCATAGGTAGGAGAATTTCTGCGAATATCCACAGCTACATCCAGCACTTTTCCACTCACCACACGTACCAGTTTAGCCTGCTCGAAGGGTGGTTTTTGAAAATGCAATCCGCGAAGCACACCATATGTAGATTTACTTTCGTTGTCCTGCAGGAATAGGGTTTCAGAAACCTTCTGCTCAAACTCTCTTTGTGAGAAAGATTCAAAAAAATAACCCCGTTTGTCACTGAACACTTTCGGTTCAATTATGAGCACTCCCTCAATTTCGGTTTTAATTATATCCATAGCTTCAGTTATCAATAATCAGTGGTCAGTGGTCAGTTATCTGTTATCAGTTTTGATTTTCTGATATTTCAACACTTCGCTTTTAACTTTTAACATCCTATATCCCCAATCCCGGCTCTCAGTTCTCAATCAATCGAAGGAGGTACTGACCGTACTGGTTCTTTTTCATCGGTTCCGCGATACGTCTCAAATCATTTGCACTTATCCAGTTGTTGTTCCATGCGATCTCTTCCAGACAGGCAATCTTTAATCCCTGTCGTTTCTCCAGCACCTCAATGAAGTTAGATGCTTCTGAGAGAGAATCGTGGGTGCCCGTATCGAGCCAGGCAAAGCCTCTGCCAAAGAGTTGCATCAGCAGCTTTCCCCGGTTCAGAAATAGCTGATTTACAGAGGTGATCTCCAGCTCTCCACGTGCCGACGGTGTGATTAGTTTCGCTATTTCCACAACCTTGTTAGGATAAAAATAGAGACCGGTAACAGCCCAGTTGGATTTTGGGTTTGACGGTTTTTCTTCAATGCTCAGCACCCGTCCGTTCTCATCGAACTCAGCCACACCGTAGCGTTCCGGGTTAGTCACATTATACCCGAACACGGTTGCCATCGCATTTTTCTCGGCATCGTTGACCGCCTTACGAAGCAGGGAGGGAAATCCATTACCATAGAAGATATTATCACCCAGCACCAGACAGACGGCATCCTCCCCAATAAATTCTTCACCAATGATGAAAGCCTGAGCCAACCCGTCGGGTGAAGGCTGCTCAGCGTAAGTGAACCGTACACCATAGTCGGAGCCATCACCCAGCAAACGTTGAAAACCAGGCAGATCAACCGGTGTGGAAATAATGAGAATATCTCTAATACCGGCCAGCATCAAAGCTGAAATGGGATAATAAACCATCGGCTTATCAAAAACAGGAAGTAGTTGCTTGGATATACCCTTGGTGATAGGATAAAGTCGAGTACCGGAGCCGCCGGCCAATACGATACCTTTCATATGATTAAATTATTTTCTCATTATGGTGTATGAATCTTCTGCATTAAACCCTCTATCCGGTTACTTATTATAAGATAAATCGGGCCTGAGACGTTTTGTTCTTTCAACAGACTGATTCATTCTCCACTCCTCAATTTTTCTCTCATGACCTGAAAGTAGTACATCAGGCACTCTCCACCCTTTGTATTCTGCAGGGCGGGTATAAACAGGCGGTGCCAGCAAACCATCCTGAAAAGAATCGGAGAGGGCTGACTGTTCATCCCCGATGGCACCGGGGATGACACGAACGACGGCATCGGCAATCATGGCGGCGACTAACTCACCACCGGTTAACACAAAATCACCGATAGAGATCTCCCGTGTGATCAGATGCTCCCTTACTCTGTAATCGACACCTTTATAATGACCACAGAGGATGATGATATTCTGCATCAATGAGAGTTCGTTGGCGGCAGTCTGCGTAAACTGCTCACCATCGGGAGTAGTGAAGATCACCTCATCGTAATGACGTTGTTCCTTTAAGAGGGAGATTGCGCGATCGATAGGCTCAATCTGCATCACCATCCCTGCCTCACCTCCAAAGGGATAATCGTCCACTCGTTTATGCTTATCAAGTGTATAATCACGCAGGTTATGCAGTCCAAATTCTACCAGCCCCTTCTCCTGAGCACGTTTCAATATGCTCGTACGAAGAGCCCCTTCGATCATTTCGGGTAACACAGTTATAATATCAATCCTCATGCGTCCTGTTACTTGAAAGTAATTGAAAGATACAACTCATCTAAATAAACCACTCCAAATATAGTGATTAAATAGATCAATTAAAAATTAATCACCGGTCGGTGTCGTGGTTGTACCCTGTTGCTGGTTGCTTTCACCCTCCAGCACATCTTCGTTGATGATACCTCGTTGTACTTTTTTCATTGATGTCTTCAGATCTCCGAAGCGATAGGTGACACTCAAACGCAGATTGCGTACTGGCCGTTTGGATACACTCTCCTGCCAGAAACCATCACCGGTGGTCGTGGAGGAGACTATCCTATGTTCCGAGAAAAGATTCTGCATGTTAAGTGAGACATCCAGCTTCTTATCGAGAAAGCTCTTCATCATACTGAAAGAGTAGACATAGAAAGGTGACTGTTTTGTTTGTAACTGTACACGGCTCATAAAAGTACCTCCGTTGACTCCTACACGGAAGTCGTTGGGAAAGGTGAAGGTGAGCCCACCAAATGCACGACCCGAGAAACCACTGTTGCGCAGTGATCTGTCCTCGGTGCTTTGAATATCGGTGTAGTTGACTCCACCGTTGATATAGGTACGGATCATTTGTACAGGGGTCCAGCTGACATATAGATTAGTTCCTACAGACTGGTTACGTCCTATATTGTCATAGGTACTATGTGTCACTCCTTCACGTATAAAGCTGTAACTTGTTACAGCGTTTTTGGCAAAGGAGTAGCTGAGTGTAGCGTTAAAATTAAGCTTCTGCGAGAAGGTGCCATAATTGAGATTGAAGTTGTGTTGCTGTTCTGCATCAAGCCGGGGATTGCCATAACTGATATTGTTGGGGTCCACATCGTTGATATAGGGATTCAGATACCATATACCAGGCCTTGATATACGCATATTATATCCACCACGGAGCGTCTGCGTCATACCCAGCTGATAGGAGAGAGCGACTGATGGGACCATATCGAAGAAGTTTGTTTTAACGATGGTATCGAGTTCATTACTCATAAAATGAATCTCCTGGTTTGTCTGTTCACCACGAAGGCCTACCTTCAAACCCATCTTTCCCGTTTTAAAACTGTAACCGGCATAACCGGAAGCGATATACTGTGAATGATCCAGATCGTTTTTCCTGTTAAGATCAGGTTTCCACCTGTTCTCTTCCACATCAAAGAAAGTGTGATCAGCACGGCTTGAATTATCCCTGAAGATATATTTCATGCCAGTTTCAATACTATGCTTTCCGTTTAAAGGGTTCACATAGTCGATCTGTATGGTATGCTCTCTGCCACCGGCGTTATTCAAACTTTTAAGCTGATATCCGTCAGGGTAATAAAACATACCGGTTACATCATTGTATTCACTGTCATACTCACTGTCATTGGGATCATACTCATAACGGTACGAGGTGGTCAGCATCTCTCCCATCCTTCTGAAGCTGTGCTGGTAGTCTGCAGAGAGATTCATCCCTCCGTAGTGGGAGATACTGTTGCTGCGGGTATTGTAAGTATAGGCACGGCTTCCTATTGAACTGGCATCCTGCAGTGAGAGAGAACTGAATTCCCCTCCAAAGCGCGATAGTGAGAGGTTGAACAGATTCACCGTGTCTGGTTCAAAGCTGACTGCACCTGTCAGAAATAGTCCTCCTCCGCTGCTTTCACTTGAGCCATTCTGAGTAAGACTGCTTTGATGATCAGTTGCCGTCTCTTCCCGGATGAATGATGAGCCGGCGACGGGACTGGCATGGTGATAGTAACCTGCATTCCCGGTAAACCCGAACTTGCCGTACTTGGTAGCCAGATAGGCATTGCCTCCATAACCGCCAAAAGTATCACCATTGGCTCCTACGGAGCCTGAGTAGCCATCGTCGGCACGTTTATCGGTGATGATATTGATAATGCCTCCTATCCCTTCGGCGTCATACTTAGCACCCGGGTCGGTAATCACTTCTATATCCTTGATACTGCTGGCAGGCATGCTCTTCAGCACCTGTGACGGATTACCGGAGATCATATTGGATGGTTTCCCGTTCAGGTAGATCTTAAAGCTGGAGGAACCTTTCAACTGAATTTCATCTTCTCCGTCAACAGTAACAAGCGGAACCTTACGTAACAGATCAAGCACATTGGAGGTAGAGGCTTCAGGGTCATCCTTTGCACTGTAAGTCAACTTATCTATCTCTACCTTCACAAGGGGTTTCTGGGCGGTCACACTCACCTCCTCGAGCAGCATCGATGTTTCTGTCATAGCTACAGCACCCATATCAATCGGATCCTGAGAGGTGGAAACTTCAATGCTCTTTTCCAGGTCATTCATCCCTACATAATGGAAGCTAAGGATATATTTTCCGGGAGGAAGCGTCGTTGAGAAGGTACCATCCTGCTGTGTGGCCATTTTTTTGACAGTATTTGCAGGAGTAGCTTCACTGGCTACTGTGACTGTAGCATATGGGAGTTCAGTCTTATCACTCTCCGACACCAGTTTCCCTTTCACTGTCACCGATTGAGCAACGAGAACCGCTGTAATTACAAAGAAATAAAATAGAATTAACGCTTTCTTCATTGATTGCTTAAATTAGATTCATAAATTTGAAGCGTTAAAAGTACACATTAAAATGGTTCGTTTTTTAAAGAAATGTCATTGTTACGAATAATTAGTAAAGGGTGTGGCCTTTTTTTTCTATTTTTGCATAATTTTACAATCCGTCCGTTTATGATTCCAATATTCCTTTGTATCGTCACCGGCATTCTTATAGGTTACCTATTACGAAAAACATCTTTCGTTCAATATACAGGCTTCCTGCTAAGCATATCAGTGGTTCTGCTGCTATTCTTTCTGGGAATATCTGTAGGCATCAACCCCCAGGTGGTGAATAATTTCGTGTCGATAGGTCTGGACGCATTTTTTCTGACAATCGGAGGAACCCTGGGTTGTCTTTTCTGTGCGAAACTGATCTATCAACTCTACTTCAAAAAAAGAGGGGAATGAGCCTATGAAACAATCCCTGATTTATCTGTTATTTTTTGCTGCCGGCGTGGTTCTTACTATAAGCGGAATGATGCCTGAAGCATTGCTTGACAGTGCTATTTCGAAATGGGTGCTCTACCTGCTTCTCCTGCTTGTGGGGATACAAATCGGATCGGGAAAAAACCTGTTTATCGCTCTGAAAAGGTTTGGCATGCCAATTATGCTGGTACCGCTCGCCACTACCGTGGGTACTTTTGGTGGTGTGGCTTTGGTGAGTCTGCTAATGCCGGAGAGAAGTCTGACCGATTGCCTGAGTGTAGGTGCGGGATTTGCCTACTATTCACTCTCGAGTATCCTGATCACCGAATTCAGGGGGGCTGAACTGGGTACAGTGGCACTAATGGCGAACATTATGCGTGAATTCAGCGTTCTACTCCTTGGACCCTGGATGGTGAAACAGTTCGGCAAGCTTGCTCCTATAACAGCAGGGGGAGCCACCACAATGGACACCACGCTGCCGGTCATATCACAGGTTTCCGGAACGGAATATGTGGTGGTTGCCCTTTTTCACGGAATGATCATCGACTTCTCCGTACCGCTTTGGGTCACCTTCTTTTTAAGTTTATAATTCAATAGTGTCACTCTATGCGTGCTCTTATTAATGCGTTTATTATTCATCTGACCATCAATATACTGGTATATCTGAAGGGTTATCACGCCTTTGAAGGGAAAAAGTGGGGACGCATCATACTCACCATTCTTTTTGGGACTGAACTGCTGGTTTATGCCACCGGTTTTTTCTTTTACCGACATCTTCCCGAACAGATAACACAGCTGATCCGCGTGATGGGAACCAGCTGGATGCTCTTTCTACTCTATTCAGGGGGGGTATTGTTGCTCATTGACCTGTGCTACCTGATATGGAGAAAGCAGCTGCGTAATCCTCTCCGCTCAATAAGAAGACAACCGCATCGTTTGAAGATGCACTTTTTTCTTGTGACCATCGTGATTGTGACAGCTATCATGATCCATGGAAGATACAGGTTCATGCATGCTGTAGTGCAGCAGGTACCCGTGACAGTGAACAAGAGAGCGGGAGATCTTGATTCTGTACGTATTGCGATGATAGGTGATCTTCACCTCGGGTGGATGATAGACCGCAGTCACACAAACCGATTTGTGAATCTGATCATGGCACAACAGCCCGACCTTATTCTCTTTGTAGGTGATATCTTCGACTCACAAATTGAACCTGTGCTGCAACAACGGATGGATGAGGAGCTAAAACGTTTATCCGCACCTTTGGGTGTATACACCTGCACGGGTAATCATGAATACAGGTATGAAAGTGAGCAGAAGATTAAACTGCTGAATGATGTGGGTATCACCGTGCTTCGGGATTCTGCTGTATTGGTTGACAGTGCATTTTATGTGGTGGGCCGTGAAGATATTGTCATCCATCACCGGAAGTCAACGGAGGATCTTCTCACTGACCAGCAGGTGGATAGATCGAAACCGGTGATTTTGCTGAATCACACACCCAACAACCTGGATGAGGAGGCAGAAGCTGGGGTAGATATCGCTCTATATGGCCATACGCACCATGGCCAGGCTTTTCCCGGTAACATCGCCACTGAAATGCTCTTTGAAGTAGCTCATGGTTACAAGAAAAAAGGGGACACCCATGTCTATGTCACCTCCGGTATTGGTCTGGTAGGACCGCAATATCGTATCGGCACGGTCTCTGAGATGGTAATGCTGACAGTAACCTTTATGAAATAACTCAGAGATAATCCACAGCCTTCTCCAGATGGATGGAGTGAGAACCTTTCAACAAAATATAGTGATTGCTTACCGGTTCTTTTTTCAGAAAACCTATTAACTCATCCACATCTTCAAAGAGATGAAAGATATCACCGGCATCGGTTTGATTCTTAAAAACGGACCCCACCAGGTAGACTCTGTCGTAGGGTTGTTTCCTGAGAAATTGCACCATCTTGCGGTGTTCCTCATCACCTACATCTCCAAGCTCTTTCATCTCACCAAGAATAACCATCTTTGGCAATGTGGTGGGTATCGATGTGAAGAATTCCAGCGAGGCTTTCATGCTGGTAGGGTTCGCATTGTATGCATCGATAATCAGATCATTCATCCCGGTACGTTTGAACTGTGAGCGGTTGTTCTTAGGCTCATACTCTTCGAGAGCAGCACTTATACGTTCTGCATTGATCCCGAAAAATTTACAAACCGCCACTGCGGCAATTGCATTTTCGAAATTGAATTCACCTACCAGATTGGTCTTCACCCTGTAGGAACTGTCGAAAAAGCTCCAGTCGAACTCCAGAAAAGGTGTGGCGTCGGCAATTCTGCCTGAGGCAAAGAGTGAGGCATCGTTCCTGCCGTAAAGGATACGATCCATCCCATCCGATAACTCATATAAAATCTTATTCTCCTTATTCACGAAGACTTTTCCCTCCTTTTCACGGATATAGTTGTACAACTCACCCTTTGTGGCAACAAGCTGCTCAAATGTCCCGAATCCCTCCAGATGCGCTCTGCCCACGTTGGTGATCAGTCCGTAGTTGGGCTCAGCAATTTCGCACAACTCCCTTATATCTCCCGGATGATTGGCTCCCATCTCCACCACTCCAATCTCATGTGATCTGTTCATTGAGAGCAGGGTAAGCGGAACACCAATATGATTGTTTAAATTCCCCTCGGTAAAGGCCACCCTGAACTCACGGGTGAGGGCTATGGCGATAAGCTCCTTGGTGGTTGTCTTTCCGTTGGTACCGGTGATGCCGATGATCGGGATCTTCAGCTTCCTGCGATGGTAGTTGGCCAGCTTCTGCAGAGAAACGAGGACATCATCAACGATGATAAACCGCTCTCCCACAGGTTTATCCTCCGGCCATTCATCTACGACTGCATAAGCACAACCCGCCTCCAGTGCTTGTTCAGCAAACAGATTTCCGTTAAAGTTCTCTCCTTTGAGTGCAAAGAACATTGATCCTCTGGTGCATATCCTTGAATCAGTTGTGATTGTGGGATTTTTGAGAAAAAGAGAATGTAATTCTGCTGTATTCATATGACCTGCGCCTGGAAAAACTATAATCCCAGCTTCCTGGTGATCGATGAGGGTAATGCATCCTTATGCATCACAATACTCAGGGTTTTATAGCGGATAAAAGAGTCGGAGGCATACCACAATCCATTATAAGGACCTGTTTGTCCCCATGAATTCTTCACCATATAGAACTTATTGCCCTCTTGATCCTCAGCAATACCGTATATCTGCATTCCGTGATCATCGGTGGTGGAGTAGTCGTCAAATGAAAGTTGACGCATCTCCTGTGTGATCGTTTTCTCAGCCAGGATCTCTCTTCCCACACGTACTCTCATCTCGGCATCGCGTTCACGGCTGGAGAGTCCCAGCCATCTGGCCTGATCAGATCCGGCATTTTCAGCGGCACTTTCATCAGGCACGATAGCAATTCCTTCACGTGAGAATCCGGCTTCACTTACATCTGAAGCCCATGCAATGGTGTAACCTTTTTTGATGGCATTATCTATCACCTCCATCATCTCCTCCACCGGTAGATTATAGGAATCAGCCCAACGCCAGTTATCAGGCACTTCTAAAGCAAACGGCTTGTAGTAAGGGTGATGGTTGAACGAGGTGAGTGAAATATACTCATCCTGATTCAAACCCAGAAATGAAGCAAAGGTGTGTGGTGTATATTGCTGCCCTTCATAGGTAAAGGTTTCAGGCACCTCCCCAAGATAGGTGTCGAGTATACCTGAAAAAGCGTTGAACCATACCGGTGAAAGCGCTCTTGCTCCTATGATGCCATCCATGTATCCCTTCAGGACCTTATCCAGTTCACCATGATTGTGTGTTTCGGAGCCGTAGTTGAGTCCTTTGTAGCTCTCTTCAGGTATTATCCCGAAATTGTTGATGGTCTCAATCACATCGGCAAAAGAACCTCCGGCAGCAAAGTTGAGGTTTCCGTGCAGCCTTGCATGCTTGAGTGCTTTATCTTCATAGTTTTTGCGTACGATATACATCTCTGAAAGATCAAACCTGCCTTTACCCATCCTGAGTAATTCCGACTCAAGAAGTCCCACACCCGAAAAACTCCAGCAAGTGCCCGTACTGGACTGATTTTTCACCTCTGTGACAGGATTCTCTTTGATGACTTTAAATTGATATACACTCTGTGCTGAGACGGTAAGTACTGATAACAGTAAAGTGAGGGTAAAAAGCAACTTTTTCATTGATAAACATTTTAGAATTGTAGAATCAGTTTTTATGTGACAGGAAGACTAATGCCTGTTTCATATCTCTACAAAGTTAAGTCAATTTGGGTTAAAAGCATCGATTTTTGTGCATTCATTCACTTAAAAAGTCAAAAATGATGTACCTTTACAATCACAAATAAGATATTATTTATGGATGACTTAACTCCTAAGAGGAAAAAGAGCCGCAAGGCACTCCGTTGGTTCCTTGGCATATTGATATTGTCACTGGCAATATTCGTTTATGTCCGCTACTACTATGTCTTTGGCACCGGCGTGAAATCGGGAGAGCTGAACTATCTCGTCTACAAAGGGGTAGTATTCAAAACCTACGAGGGAAAGCTGATACAGTCCGGTTTTCGTGCCGATCAGCCGGGAGGACTGCAATCGAATCAGTTCGATTTCTCGGTTGAAGACAAAGAGATCGCCCAGCGTTTGATGGTTGCCAGCGGCAAGATCGTTCAGCTGCATTACAGGGAGTATTTCGGCAAACTGCCATGGCGCGGGTATACAAATTTTATCGTTGACAGCATCATCACTATAGAGGAAAAACAGATTAATCCGACCACACAGGAGGATCTGACACCCTATATACTGGAATCGATGTGAAAAGGTGAATGATGGCGCGAGAAAAATTCTATGTGGTATGGCAGGGGGTGAAACCGGGCATTTACTCCTCATGGGAGGAGTGTAGGTTGCAGGTTTTTGGTTTTGAAAATGCCCGCTATAAATCTTTCACCTCCTTGGAGGAAGCAAAAAAAGCGTTCAATGAGAATCCATGGAAACACCTGAACAGCAAAAAAAACTATCAACCAACCGAACAAACATCAGCCACATCAATCATCCGGGAAAGTATTGCCGTGGATGCCGCATGCAGTGGTAATCCGGGTTTGATGGAGTATCGGGGTGTTTTTGTTGCCGATGGTGTTGAGATTTTCCATGTAGGTCCGCTGGAAGAGGGCACCAACAATATAGGTGAGTTCCTTGCAATTGTTCATGCCCTGGCACTGCTGCAGAAGAGTGGCAGGGAGACTCCTCTCTATACCGATAGTGTGAACGCGATGAAATGGGTAGAAAGAAAAAAGTGCAACACAAAACTGGAGCAGTCTGAACGCAACAGGCCTCTCTTCGATCTGATCGCACGTGCAGAAAAATGGTTGAGGGAGAACAGCTACAAGAATCCTATCCTGAAGTGGGAGACCAAAAAATGGGGTGAGATCCCGGCTGATTTCGGAAGAAAGTAACAGTTCACCGGCTCCTCCGTTATCCACTTATCCACTTTTTTTTCCTAAAAACAATAATTGATGCCAAAAACAATTATCTTTGCTTTGTAATTGCTTTCGGAGGAATGCTTTTATCTATGAATGAAGAAGAGCGCTTCAGATTTACTAAAAAAGAACGTATGTCAGGAGAAAGAAGGATTGAAACCCTCTTTACCCACGGACGTTCCTTTATGGCGTACCCCTTCAGGGTTATCTACCTGGAGACAGCAGATACTTCTACAGAACCCCTGTCGGTAATGATCAGCATCCCTAAAAAAAGAGTGAAAGCGGCTGTAGGTCGCAATCGTATGAAGAGGCTGTTCAGAGAGGTATACAGGCTGAACAAGCATCTGTTATTCGACACAATACAACCGCTATCAGTGCATATGGAGATGGCATTCATCTATGTAAAAGATGAGCTGAGCGATTATGTCACAATTGAAAAAGGAGTACTAAAAGCGATGAGAGAACTAAATCAACAGATAAGAAAAGAAAAATGTTGAAAGGGTTAAAGAATCTCCTGACGTGGATTTTTCTTCTTCCCGTCTATTTCTACCGGGCTGTAATCTCCCCTCTCACGCCGCCCAGCTGCCGCTATACACCCAGCTGTTCTGTTTATACGATAGAAGCTTTAAAAAAACATGGCCCTTTCAGGGGCTCTTACTTGTCTGCCAGGCGCATCTTAAGCTGTAACCCATGGGGTGGATCGGGGTTCGATCCGGTGCCAGAACCAAGGCCTAAGAAAAACAAGTCGAAAGCAGAGGAGATATAACGTATGGAATTTTACGACGTACACACCCATCAGATTTTTCTCGAGGATAACGATGATCCCTATCACTCGTGTATCTTCGATGTATACCCCCTTGAGTTTGAAGTAGCCAAAGAATCGTATGAGCGTCATGCTTTCTCATGCGGCATACACCCCTGGTATTCAGAAGATAGCGACACACAGATGGCGTATCTGAATGAGATTGCACCAAACCCGCGTATAATCGCCATTGGCGAGACAGGCCTGGACCGCCTTAAAGGACCTTCCTTTGAAGTACAAACGGCTGTATTCAAGAAGCATATTAAGCTCTCTGAAAAACTGAGCAAACCAGTGATCATTCACTGCGTGAAAGCCTGGGAAGAGCTGATACAGGTGAGAAAAGAGACAAGGCCGACGGAGCCGTGGATCATACATGGCTACCGCGGCAGGCCTGAGCTCACAAAACGACTTATCAAAGAGGGATTTCTCTTTTCCATCGGTGACAACATCAATGTGGAATCGATGCAGCTGATACCCCTCGACTCACTTTTCTGCGAGACAGATGAGGATGAGATGACAATCAGGGAGATCTATTTACAAACCGCTCTGGCACTAAATATGGAGGTGGAGGAGTTTGCCGGTAGAATCGCTGAAAATGTACGGAGGATATTTCCGGCTTTACCACCACCCAAACCTTATTATCCGGACGAAGAGGAGGAGGGTGAATAATACTCCACTACATGGGATAAAATCAATAAAGAGCCGATGAATTCACAATGGATTTCATCGGCTCACGTTATAAAACCGGACTCGTTACCGGGAATTAACTGTTTTTATGATTCTCTTTGAGGAATGCCTCCAGTGCAGCTGTCATTGACGGATAATCAGGCTGAGGCGCCTCACAGTCGAGCCGCATCCCTAACTCAACCACCGTCTTCGCCGTAGTATTACCGAAGCATCCGATGGCCATATCACCCTGTTTGAAATCGGGGAAATTAGTTACCAGTGAGTGGATTCCGAGAGGACTGAAGAAGATGATCATATCGTAATCCAATTGTTCTCCCTCTTCAAATGTGTTACTCACCGTCCTGTACATTACACTCTTCGTGTAGTTGATTTTTTTTGTATCAAGATATGAACTAATCTCTTCATTATGTTCTTCGGGAACAGGAAAAAGAAACTTCTCCTTTGAATGCTTCGTAAAAGCATTGTTCAATCCATCTATCTTACCGGTTTGACTGAAAAAGATTTTTCTTTTCCTGTAGATGATATACTTTTGCAGATAAAGTGCAACAGTCTCCGAAACACAAAAATATTTCATCGTTTCTGGTATCACGATCTTCAACTCTTCACAGATTGAAAAGAATTTATCCACTGCTGTGCGGGCGGTGAATACAATCGCTGAAAAATCCAAAATGTTTATTCGTTGCTGACGAAACTCTTTGAGTGATACTCTCTCTACCTTTATAAATGGATAGAAATGTACATCCACATGATACTTTTCCGCAAGATCGTAATAGGGAGACTTTTCGCTATTGGGTCTGGGTTGTGAAATAAGAATTTTCTTTACTTTCCGGGCGTTCATACAATGTTATTTGCTGCAATACTTATGATTGATAGCACTCCTTTATAGAATAGTAAATAGGGCGCAATTTCAGTTCCGCAAAGATAGGCAAAAAAATAAAAAAACCCGACTTTATTTTTAACAAAAATATTTAATAACTCAATCACAATCACCAGGCGAGTGATAAAAAAGAGTATAATAAAAAATATCTGTATAATATTTCTTAATTCATGTAAATAGATGTAACAGACTACCGGTAGTAACAAAACAATTCCGCCCAGCTCAAACAGCCTTGAATATTGAGTAACCCAATTCTTCATCTCTACCCGTAAAAAGAAGGTGCCAATAGTTTTATACATCAATATCTTCAGGCACACAAAAAGGGAGAACGCGAAAAAGATAAAGAGGAAGCTCAGTGTTAATTCTGTGTATGAGAGCATAGAGAGACCTCTATCCCACAAATAGGTAAAGAGAAGTATGGTGATGACCAGGATCGTCTGCACAATCATAAAGAACTCGCCCCAGGCCTCGGTGATGGTCACCTGTTCCTTACGGAGAAGAGCTGCTCGCTTACCTAAAGTAAATATTTGTTTAAAGTTGGCTGTCAAGGCAACTCCCTCTTTATGAAAAATGAAAGCGAACAACATGAAATTAACCAGCATTAGCAGAAAGATCACACTCGAAGTCCAGGGAGAAAAGGGCATGGTGACACCCTCAATACCAGACAGCAGCAATGGGCTTGTACCCGTTACGGCTGTATCAGAATTAAAAAAAAGATGTGACTTGTCTGTAGGAAGATATTCATACACACCAAAATTCATCATCAGTGAATCAGGCTCGTATGGATACTTTTCCGCTTTCAGAAAGAGTGGAAGAGCATTTTGTATTGTATCTGTTCTATTGTCGGGCACCTTTATCCTCTGTTGATATCACATCCCGCAAATTTACAACTCTTTTTCGTGATATTTGGTAAAAGAGGGATCCCAGTCAGGGAAATTCTTAAGATAGTCAATCACTTCTGCGGGGTTATTGGCAACCTTCCATATTTCGCGATAGGCTGATTTCAAAAATTTATCTTCAATCATCTTATCGAAAAATGCGAGCAGGTGGTCGTAATAGTGATCTGTATTAAGAAGGACAATGGGATTACTGTACAAACCCAGCTGCTTCCAGGTGATGATCTCTGCCAGCTCTTCAAGCGTCCCCACCCCTCCCGGAAGTGCTACCGCCGCATTTGATTGATATGCCATGGCAGCCTTCCGCTCATGGATTGTTTCGGTGATGATGGTTTCGGTAAGATGATCATGTCCCAAACCTGCATCTGCCATAAAACGAGGGATAACTCCTTTAACTTTACCTCCGTTTCTGAGCACTGAATCATTCAGTGCACCCATCAGTCCATGCTTGCCCGCACCGTTGATACAGATGATCCCGTTCAGGGCGAGAAGTTCACCCAGCTGTGCCGCAGCATCGAAATAATGTTGATCGATCTGCGAACTGGACGCACAATATACCACTACACTATAATCCAAACTCTTTTCTTATTTGATCTACATAATCCAGCTTCTCCCAGGTGAAAAGTTCCACTTCCACTTTTATCGGTTCCGACATGTAGCGAGAGTTAAAAACCTTCTTCACCACTTTGCACTCACGACCCATATGTCCGTATGAAGCGGTCTCGAAATATATGGGATTACGTAGGGCGAGCCTTTGCTCTATTGCTTTGGGCCGTAAATCGAACATTGTTTTAATTTTACTGGCTATCTCTGCATCTGATATTTTCAGCTTACTTTTACCATAGGTATCGACGAAGATGCTCATCGGTTCAGCAATGCCAATAGCATAGGAGAGCTGTATCAGCATCTCGGAGGCTACGCCCGCCGCAACCATATTCTTGGCTATATGTCTTGCTGCATAGGCAGCTGAACGATCTACTTTGGAGGGATCTTTTCCGGAAAAAGCACCACCCCCATGAGGTGCTTTACCGCCATAGGTATCCACAATGATTTTACGACCTGTCAATCCGGTATCACCATGTGGACCGCCAATCACGAACTTACCGGTGGGATTCACATGATAGGTGATATCACCTTCGAACAATTTGAGTACATCTTTACGCCCTTTGTATTGGGCTTTTACGCGGGGGATAAGAATCGTCTTCACATCAGATTTGATGTGTGACTGCATCTTTTTATCAGCCTCCAGTGCAGCCTCTTTAGTGTTGGCATTTGGTATTTCAAACTCATCGTGCTGCGTGGAGAGTACAATGGCGACGATGCGCTGTGGCACACCCTCCTCATTGTATTCGACTGTAACCTGTGACTTGGCATCGGGACGGAGATAAGGCATCAGCTCCGGCTCGTTCTTGCGGATGTTGGCAAGTTCCAGCAGTAATGCATGACTCAGATCGATTGGCAGCGGCATATAGTTCTCGGTTTCATCGGTAGCGTAACCAAACATCATCCCCTGGTCGCCTGCACCCTGATCCATTGGATCGGCTTTCTGATCCACACCACGGTTAATATCATCTGATTGTTCATGAATACTGGAGAAAACACCACATGATTGTGCTTCGAAGCGATATTCACTCTTTGTATACCCAATACGGGCAATTACATCGCGGGCTACTTCGGCTACATCTACATATGCCTGGGATTTTACTTCACCCGCCAGCACCACCTGCCCGGTGGTCACGAGGGTTTCGCAAGCTACTTTTGAGTCGCGGTCATACGCCAGGAACTCATCAAGCAAAGCATCCGAAATCTGATCGGCTACTTTATCGGGGTGTCCTTCTGACACCGATTCGGAGGTAAAGAGATAATGCATGTTCATTTTTCTTATAAATATGGGCTTTCATAAAGATGTTCTCTCCGTTCATGTATCATCTACAATGAAAGAAGTCGACTCACCCAATGGTTCAATATATTAACGAGCAAGAAAAGCCTTAAAACCGTAGCAAGAAAAAGAAATGCAGAAATTGGTTTTTAGCATTTTTTTCTGTGGTTGCAAGCAGTTCAAATCTTTCCACACTGTGATTATGATGCAAAGATAGTAATTATCTACACAAGTGATTCTGTATAATGGTTAAAATCTATTATCGGTTTTTCCTATTTCTGGTTAAAGCGACCTTAATAACTCACATTGAGTAAACAAAATAAATCCTGAACTTGTTCTAAGTTGAACACTCTAAAGATTTACATCATGAACTTGCGATCTCCCGAATCATTCTGGCTTTTAAAAAACGGTATTCTTCACAGCTACCCTTCATTGCAGGAGAATATTGAGTGTGATATTGCTGTAATTGGCAGTGGCATCACAGGTGCACTGATAAGCCACACCTTGCATAATGCAGGCTTCAGGACTGTTGTGATTGACAAGCGCGATGTGGCCACCGGCAGCTCATCGGCCACCACCTCCATGCTTCAGTACGAGATAGATGTACCGATGCACAAGCTGGCAGAAATGATTGGAGAACAGGGAGCAATTGAATGCTACCGGGCTGGGATTCAATCTATCAGCACCCTGGAATCGCTGGTGAAGAAAGAACATATTGACACAGGATTTGAACGTAAAACATCTCTCCAGGTAGCTCATTCAAGAAAGGCGATTGATGACCTGAAGAAAGAGTATCTTTATAGAGAAAAACATGGTTTTCATGTGGAATGGCTTACCCCGGAAGAGATAAAATCACGTTATCATATGACATCTCATCCCGGCATCCTTTCTGAAGAGGGAGCTTCTATCGACGCTTTTAAGACAGCACATGAGCTGATTAAAAAAAATCATGATAGTGGAATGCGGGTATTTGATCATACTTCCGTCGAAAAGTTCAGCTACGGTGTTGATGGTGTTGAGATGATTACAGAGGAAGGCTTTACGATATCATGTAAAAAGATCATTTACTGTTCCGGTTTTGAGACATTGAAAATGTTCAAACAGAAATATGCAGATGTAATCAGTACGTTTGCATGTGTGAGTGAAGAGGATTTTAACCTCTACCCCCTCCTGAAAGATGTATTAATATGGGATACAGCAGAACCCTATATCTATATGAGAACCACCGACGATAAACGACTTCTTGTGGGTGGTGAAGATATCCCCCATAAGTACAACGGCATCAGTGAGAAGATTAAAAGTAAAAAAACAGCCCGTTTAAACCGGAAAATTGAGGATCTCTTTCCTACACTTCGCTTCACTGAGGATTACAGCTGGGCAGGTGCTTTTGGGGTCACAAAAGATGGACTTCCCTACATCGGAGAGCATCCCGATTTCCCCAATGCCATTTTTGTGTTGGGGCTGGGAGGCAATGGAATCACCTTCTCTGTGCAGGGGATGGATCTGGTTTTAAAGATCCTTGCCGGAGAAACAGACCCCTTATTACACTATTATCGCTTCGACAGGTAATAGGACCTTTCAGAGAATTGAGTTGTCTCGAAGCCACTCTTCCAGACTCTTATCACCGGTATAATGCACAACCCTGAAACCTAGCTGACGCGCCGTTTCGATATTGGCTGCGTTATCATCAATAAAAAGAGACTCCTCCGGCTTCAAACCATATCGGCCCAGCAATATCCTGTACAATGCTGCATCGGGCTTCAACGCTTTCTCGTCACCTGATACTACAATACCATCAAGATCGGAGAAGAAGTCGTATCGTTTCATTGCCAGCGGAATGGTTTCAGCCGACCAGTTAGTGAGTCCGTAAACGTTATATTTCTTTTTCAGTGGTTTAATGAGCTTCGTATTCTCAGTGATTGTGCCACCCAGCATCTCTTCCCAACGGCCATAATACATAGCTATCTGATCACTGTATTCAGGATGTTCCTCCTGTAACAGACGGGTTGCCTCAACCAGGGGACGGCCTCCATCCTGCAGTATATTCCAGTCGTAACTACAAATATTCTCAAGAAACCAGTTCATCTCCTCTTCTGTCTCAAACACATCCCGATAGAGATATTCAGGATTCCAGTCGATCAGCACACCTCCGAAATCGAATACGATGTTTTTTAGTTGCTCCATGTTGAATAGTTAAATATATGAATCATAAATAAAAATGCAGTGAACAATATCTCCTCATTACTGAAGAGATAGAACAAAAGAACAATCAAATAGTTTAGATCAAAGATCAGCTATTCATTCCTAAAAAAAAAGATGATTTATTAAAAAAAGATGAAATCGTTCCTGAGGGCAGTTAATTTGCGTAAATTTGTCACTCAAAGTAATTAATCAATCCTGCATGGCAGCCGGTACACCCTTCAAAACTATTTGTTACAAGGTTATCACAATGACAATTGTATCACTCCTCCTGGTCTCTTGTGGCGCCGGCAGAACAACCGTCACACGCAAGAAATCCCAATCAGTCACACTGCAGGAGGAGATTATTGGATATGGCAGGCAATTTTTGGGAAAACCATACCGCTATGCAGCGAGAGGTCCCCGCGCATTTGATTGCTCCGGATATACCGCATTTGTTTTTAAAGAGTTTGGCTTTAGGCTCAACCCCAGCTCTGCAGGACAGGATAAACAGTTTCCCGTTGTTACTCGAAAAGAGAATTTGCAAAAGGGAGATCTGGTGTTCTTTGAGGGAAGAACAAAAAACGGCAAAGTGGGACATGTAGGTATTGTCACTGAAACCCTTTCTGATGGCGAGTTCCGATTTATACATGCATCCACCGGTGATGGTGTGATCATCACCTCATCTGCCGAATACTATTGGGCATCACGCTACCTGCGTGGGGGAAGAGTACTGAAAAATAACGAGCCGGCACCAGCGGCTCAGAGAATGGCAGGGAACACGAAGGATCACAGGTTTACACCAGCTGTCACAAAAGAAGAACCAGGAAAGATGGTGATACCAGTGATCACACCACCGGCAAAGAATAAGATCAGGGTAGCGGAAACTACACGGAAAAGTGTAGCTGAGAAAGAGATCAATGTTGAGACGACAGAGGAGATTATTGTCCTTGTGCAGCACGATTCATCGAAAAACATCCCACTGAAAGAAAAATCATCCGACGAAAAGAATAACGACACTTTCTATACAAGAAACAGTGCCGTTATTTTAAGAGAAGACACTCTTGAGATCCCAAAACCCGTAGTGGTGGAAAAAGAGAGATCCACTCCCGTAAACCACACTGTGAAGATGGGTGAAACGCTCTATTCCATCTCCCGCCGGTATAATTGTACGGTAGATCAGTTAAGATCATGGAATCCACAACTGGGAGAGATACTGAAAGTGGGTGATCTTATCCGGGTAAGCGATTAGCACATTGCAATTGTCTTAAATCGATTTGAACCATTCTTCAAACTGTTTACCAAGAATAGGTACAGCTTTTTCTTTGCCATTGATGGCATTCATCAGGCCCACAATCCACATGTAGAGAAGGATGAAAAAACCGACAACACTTACAATCCAACCCAAAACAGGAATCACATTAACAAGACTAAGTGCCAGTGCAGCAATGTTCAATCCCAGTGATTGCCGGATGTGATAACGGGCAAACTCCTCTTTTTTCTCGTTATTCATCACAAATGCGATCACCAGCCCGATGATAGTGAGATAGGAGATCACCGCGATAGAGCTGTTCTTTTCACCTTGATAGGCACTACTTCTCTGTGAATCAGCTCCGGGACGACTGTATGATTCACCTTTCTGTTCCGGTGTTGCTACTGTCTCAGGTTGTTCCTGGATGTTTCGGGCATCATTTACTTCAGTTTCATTTTCCATAGTAGTTCATTTTCAAAGAATGATAAAATAACATAAAAATATAACATTAAGAAAAGATGTGCAGATCCAACATGGAGCCACATCGCTTCGCCTTATTTCTTCATACTCCAAACATTATACAAGTGTTTTTATTTTAAAACAGCTGACCCTCAGGAATGTTCAATTCGTTGTTAAGAAATATAAACCAAAAATCAAAAAAGGTTATTCACTAAAGGATAAAAGGATTATTCATTATGTTCCATCACTGATAACCTGTTTGTAAATCTAAAAATGTGCAGGTTTATCGACATTTTATGTGTATTTTTGAACCCTGAAAATAAAAACGATATAATTATGATAACTGCAGACCAACTTAAAGATGTGTTGGAGCGCGAGCACGCGCTGAGGGGGTACCTTTGACGTCGATGCAAAGAGTATCCAATTAGAGGAGGAAGAGTTACGTACCCAGTCACCTGATTTCTGGAACGACGCCAAGGCAGCAGAAACACAGATGAGGGTGGTGCGGGAACTGAAATTCTGGATCAATTCATACAATGATGTGAAAGCGGCTGCAGATGAGTTACAGCTGGCATTCGAATTTGTGAAGGAGGGTATCGTCTCGGAAGAGGAGGTTGATGCACAGTACACTCGTGTCATAAAACTGATCGAAGATCTTGAATTAAAGAATATGCTTCGCCGTGAAGAAGATAAGCTGGGTGCAGTATTAAAGATCAACGCGGGTGCCGGTGGCACGGAAAGTCAGGACTGGGCTTCAATGCTTTTCCGCATGTACCAGCGCTGGTGCGAGAGCAAAAAATACAAGAGCACAGTGACCAACTGGCAGGATGGTGATGATGCGGGCATTAAAACCGCAACCCTCCAGGTGGAGGGTGATCTGGCATATGGTTTTCTGAAAAGTGAAAACGGTGTGCACCGTCTTGTGCGTGTATCTCCTTACAATGCTCAGGGGAAGCGTATGACATCATTTGCTTCAGTGTTCGTGGTACCTTTGGTAGATGACACCATCGAGATTGAAGTCAATGCTGCCGATCTGAGCTGGGACACCTTCCGCTCCTCAGGTGCTGGTGGACAGAATGTGAACAAGGTCGAGACGGGTGTGCGTCTGCATTACCTCTTCAGAGACCCCGACACAGGGGAAGAACAGGAGATTGTAATCGAGAACACTGAAAGTCGTTCACAGATGGGTAACAGAGAGAATGCACTGCGATTGCTCAAGTCACAACTCTACGAGATAGAACTGGAAAAGCGCCGTGCAGCACAGGCTGTCATTGAAGCGGGAAAGAAGAAGATCGAGTGGGGATCGCAGATTCGCAGTTATGTTTTCGATGACCGTCGCGTGAAAGACCATCGTACCAACTACCAGTCATCAGATGTGAATGGTGTAATGGATGGTGATCTGGATGAGTTTATCAAAGCTTACCTGATGGAATACGGAGGAGAATAGCCCTTATTATCAGGAGATACGGACAACCCGAAAAGTGCAAAATCATACTTTGCCGGATCATAGGGGTCCAGCTGCCTGAGGTTCATCGTGAGCTCAAGGGCTGTCTTCCAATCAGTCTGCTTACGTGTGATGAGGCCTAAACGGCGTGCAGTCCTGTCAACATGCACATCTACCGGACAAATGAGTGCACTTTGAGGTATTCTCTTCCACAATCCGAAATCAACCCCCTTTGCATCCTGTCTCACCATCCATCGCAGGAACATGTTGAGTCTTTTGCATGTAGCATTGCGTGCAGGTGTTGCCACATGCTTCCGCGAACGCCGGGGTGCATCAGGATGATCAAAAAAGCTATTTTCAAACCATATAAGAGAATGTTCTACCGAACTGAATTCTCCATCCTGTAGAAAAGCATCTTCCAGACTTTCATGCTGACTGTAATGACGTCTGAAGTAATCTATGAAATAGAGCAGATCGGTATCATTAAAGGTGCGGTGTTTGAAACCTTCGAGCGCTTTCAAATCGTCTTCTCCATGTTCCATGACAAACCGATAGGGCTCATCACCGAGCCTGAGGACGAGATCTCTGCATTTTGAAATGATTGTCTTACGTTGCCCCCATGCCAGCACGGCAGCAAAAAAACCGATGATTTCACGGTCTTGCTTCTGCGAAAATGAGTGGGGAATGGAGATAGGATCATTCTCAATAAATGAGACATCATTGTATTGATCGGCTTTCTCATTCAGGAACCTTCTTAAATCATGCATGTGAGAATCGAATTATTCACTGCAAAAGTACGTCTATTTCTTAAAAAATCTTACATTTGCAGGGATGTTTTCAAACCGCATACGGGCAGAGGAGAAAAATTGTTTCACACTGCAATAGGATGAAAACAAGCTGACATATTTAAGTATAATAAAAATCTGAAACGCAACAAATCATGATACCTCTGCCCCACTCTGTTCGAGCACTCCTCACACGCAGCATACTTATCACGTTATGGTTTTCATTTCAAACAATTACCGGTCAAATAAGCTACGGAGGAAAACCATTGCCGCTTCATACAGCTGCGGGAGTACGATCAATTGCACCGCAGGGAGAGCTCTTCGTTGAGATGACCACCATCAGTAATCAGGCAGCATTGTGGCGCTCTGAAGAGGACAAGGCCAGCTTCAGGAGCCTCGAGTTCGCCCACAAGTTTCATGTATTCCTCCGTCCCGACAACTCCGGCATCACCTTTCACTGGGAAGAAATGAAGGTATGGCGTGTAGGTATTCGCTCAAAGGGTGCATACTCATTGAATATACTATTTTCAAAATTCAGAGTCCCTGAAGGGGCTAGCGTGTTTGTCTATAATTCAGATCAATCAGAGATATTAGGTTCATACACTCACCTGAACAACACAGAACTGAATTTACTCCCCATACAACCTGTCGGAGGTGATGAGTTGATCGTAGAGTATCAGGAGCCTGTGAATGCTGCATTCAAGGGTGAGATTGAGATCGGGGAAGTGAATCATGACTTCAGGGGAATCTTCAGAGCAGCAGAACCGAGAGATCCTCTACAGGGTTGTCATCCCAATTTATTATGCTATCCCGAAGACATACAAGCAGGCAGTGGTGTCCTGTTGTTGATCATCAATGGGAAAACCCTTTGTACCGGTTCACTCGTAAACAATTCAGCTGAAGACGGAACACCTTATCTCCTTACATCCACACATTGCCTGAACGATGATTATAGTGCTAAATTTCTGGCAAACAGAAAATATGATCTCGTTGCCGGCAGCATTGTTGCTTTTTTCAATTATAACTCACCTCTCTGTTCCACGGATATACGTGGTCCCTTACAGATGACCATGGCATCGGCAGATTCAGTACTCATTAGTGAAAGACATGATATCTCCCTCCTGAAATTCAAACAGGCTGCACCTAAGGAGTATCAGCCCTATTTTTTAGGGTGGAATGCAGGTTCATCACCTGCAGCTCCAATTCACGGAGTGCATCATCCTAACGGGGGGATCAAAAAAGTGGCGGTTGAAGAGGGTCAGCTCGCTATAGGTTCATTCGACTATGCAAGGTACAACATGGAGCCAAACGCACACTGGTCAGTTACATCCTGGGACAAAGGTGCTACCGAGGGTGGTTCGTCAGGATCACCACTGCTCGACAATGAGAAGCGCATTCTCGGAACACTCACAGGGGGATTATCCACGTGCACCTCGCCCAGGGGACCCGATTTATATGCTTCGTTCAATAAATTCTGGGAGGTGGCAGGTTCAATTGAAAATCCCCACCCAATCAGCTATTACCTTGATCCGATCAATTCGCAGTTCACACAACTGGAAGGGTTCAACCCCTATATGAATGCACCTTATACGAGGAATCAGAATTTCAGGGAAGATGAAACAGCTGTCACAACTCTGTTCCAGTCAGTGCCAATGTTCGCAACCAACAACACATATGGATACAGTGAATTTGCAGAGGAATACTATGCGAAAGATTTAACACAACTGGAGGGCGTCTTCATCTCATCACCCGCCACCAATGACATTCTGAACATGGATATAAGAATAAGGGTCTATTCGGGTGAGGGGAAGCCGGAACGCCTTTTGCATGAGCAGCCTTACAATTACAGTTATGAATATTACAGTAATGATCACTTCCCTGTCGCCACACGTGATATGCGTCATAAGGTAGAAAATTACATTGCTTTTGATAATCCGGTAGCTGTCTCCGGAGCTTTTTATATCTCCTACTATGATGCAAAAGGTGTACCATCCGGCTTCTCAGCCTTTAATGCCGAACCGAGAAAAATCGGCTCGGGAGTGGTTGCCACAGCATGGATGAAGCACAACATAGGATGGGTGAGATCTTCGGAAAATATTGAAAACCCTGTAAATACATCTTTACTGGTGACACCCTATGTGATGGGAAACAAATCAACCTCCGTTGTACCCGACATGGAGGATACAGAGGTGGCTGTTTATTACTCTAATGAAGTTAAACGTATTTTTATTGAGTCGAACTACGAGTTGAAAGAATGGGAGATATACTACTCGTCAGGACAAAAGATTTATCAGGAAAGTGCAGATATGAGTATTAACAGGGCGTCCTACTTCTCAGCACATCTTCCCAACGGTGTCTATATTGTAAAAGTTAAAACCGTGGACGGAGCTGTCGCCGTAAAGAAAGTACTGGTGATGTAGAAAATGTTAATCGTTCATTTCTCCCTTAACTTCCTCTTCATCGGTGATACCCTCGTCGCTGTCAGAAACATCACTGATCACAGCACCGGATTTGCGCTCTTCCACTTTTTCTATCTGCGCCTTCAGGTATGACGAAATAACATCGCTACCCTCATTGGTGGTGCCGCTATTTTTTACTATTCCCGCTTGCGGATCTGCCACTTCTTTAACAACAGTGACAGACTTTTTCCCTATAATCAATTGATCACCGATACCGATTGCGGATGTTCTCAGTCCGTTCCATGTCTGAAGCTGAGACACGCGCACGCCGTTTTTTTGAGCAATCTTACCCAGGGTATCACCTTTCCTGACACGATAATATTGATTCACCGTCTCTGTTTGCCCTGCTGAAGCAGTCGTAATATTTTGTGCCAGCTGCTCACCTGCGTCCGTTTTGGGTGTAGCGACTGCCTTTTTGCCTACGATCAGCCTCTTCCCCACTCCAATCCTGTTCGATTTCAAACCGTTCCACGACTTAAGCTGTGACAATGTGATCCGGTTTCGTCGCGCAATGGTAGAGAGATTATCTCCTTTTTTCACCCGATAGTATATATGCGCTGTGTTTCCTGAACCAGTTAAGGTTGTACCATTCAAAAAACCATCGGTATTGGCTCTGTGAGTAAGATACCTACCTTTGCTATAATTCATGATCTCATCGTTCCTATCGATAAAAGCATACATCTTCTCGGAAGGAAGCACCAGCGCATACGCTTTGGAATCGCCGGGGATCAAATCCTTTTTAAACTGTGGATTCAGTCTTCTCAATTCACTTACGGGAAGATCCAACACTCCGGCAATCTGTTCAAGGTGTATCCGTTCATTTACATGTACTGTATCTAATGCTGTTGTAGTGTTGTAAGAGTGTGCCGGGCAAATCCTGTGGTCGGCATAATGATTCATGATGTAGTTGGCAGCAATAAATGCCGGAACATAACCCCTCGTTTCACGGGGCAAATGATAGTATATCTGCCAGTAATCACGTTTTCCGCCACTTCGGGCAATCGCTTTATTCACATTGCCAGGTCCACAGTTGTAGGCAGCGATCACAAGATTCCAGTCACCATAAATCGCATAAAGGTCTTTCAGATAACGTACCGCCGCTTCCGTAGCCTTGTATGGATCGCGCCGCTCATCCACAAGGCTGTTTACTTCCAGGCCGTATCCCTTGCCTGTACGCAGCATAAACTGCCACAATCCGGTGGCCCCCACGCGTGACACAGCCACAGGATTCAGAGCCGATTCTATCACAGGCAAGTATTTCAATTCCAGCGGTAACCCATACAAATCAAGCAGCTGTTCAAACATAGGAAAATAATAGTCACCAAGGGCAAGCATATAACTCACCTGCTCTCTTCTGCGGTTAGCATACATTTCAATATGGGATTTGACTACACTGTTAAATGACAACTCCATCTCTGACGGTAACCGATATAATCTGTTCAGATAAACAGTGTCATGGAACATCACGTTAACTCCTCTTTCACATTCCACCTCAGCTTTGGAGAGATCAATCTGCCAGGTTCTCAGTAAGGTGCCGAGCTGTTCTGTCATGCTCTCGGGATAGATGATGGTGCTGTCACTGATCTCTTCTACTGCAGAGGGGTGCTTTCCCTGTCCCTGTAATACCGTCCCCATAAACAGAAAAAAGAATAGTAAAAGAATATATTTTTTCATAGGATAATAATTTAATCTTTTCATTCCTGCGCTAAAGCATGACTCCTGCAGGGATAAACCACAAGTTAAAAATTAAAACTCAATTGAAAACCATACGATGAACTACTGTTAAAACCGTGGTATCCTTCTTTCATTATTGAGGGTTCCACGCGCATTGACAAATCCTGACTCATATCAAAGTCAAACAACTGCGCATCCACATAAGCATCAACCATGGCAATCATGTAGACCGCTACTGTACCAATTATACTCAAATCTCTGTAATAACGGTAATAGTCTTTTCTTTTTTGTAATACATCCGTAAACCACTTCACATCTATCGTTTCAGGATTACGTCCGTAGGGAAGCATATCGTGCCACCTGTTGGTATTTGGGTTGTCGTCCATAATATCCTGATAACCACCCAGATAATCACGATAATAGCCATTGTTCCAGGTAATGGCATAAGTAAGCCCGACAAAACCTCCATAGAGAATGGGCAGTTTCCAGTATTTACGATTGTAAACCTGTCCCAGCCCGGGAAAAATCGCCGAATAGATGACTGCTTTTCTGGGTGTTGGATGAAAAATGGAAGATGGTGCAAAGAAAGCGTCGGAGGTGGTAGCGATGAAAATACTGTCAACAGTAACCTGGAGCGATTCTCTCTGCTGCTTATCCCGGGAATCGTTGTCACTGGTAAGAGGTATGGTATCGGGAGTAACATCAGCGACTGAATCTTCTCTGATCAGTAGCATGCTGTCACGTCGCTGCTGCGGCAGGACATCCTGAGAATGGACTTCAACACTACAAAAAGTGACAAAAAGAGAAACAATTATTCCGGCAAGTTTCATCCTCTGGTTTATTTATTCATTTTGTCGAACATCACAATAATGCGTTCCAGATCTTCCGGAGAATCAAAGGGGATAGTGATTTTCCCTTTCCCTTTTTTGTTGTAATTGAACTGGACATCTGTTTTAAAATAGGAGGAGAGATGCTGCTGCAACAAATCAAAATCATCAGATAACAACTGTTTTGGCACGCTCTTCTTCGATCCGGACTTTTTGTGGCCGGCACTGTCCTGCGACCGAATGGGCTTCCCCTCACCGAACTCCCGCACGATCAACTCTACCTTTCGTACCGAGAGCCCATCTTCGAGAATAAGGTTATAGAGGGAAAGCTGTGCAACCGGATCGTTCATGTTTACCAGTGCACGTGCATGGCCCATATCTATTTTTTTGTCTTTCACACCCATTTGTACCTCAGCAGGAAGTTTTAGCAGACGCAGATAGTTGGTGACGGTTGCTCTTTTTTTTCCTACTCTTTCACTCAATTGCTCCTGGGTAAGAGAGAGGCTCTCAATCAGGGTCTGATAAGCAAGGGCTATCTCGATGGAATTGAGGTCTTCACGCTGAATATTTTCAATCAGTGCCATCTCCATTATTTCATCATCTTCCACCGTTTTGATATAAGCCGGGATGGAGGTCAGTCCGGCCATTTGTGAGGCGCGATAACGTCGCTCACCGGCTATGATCTGATAGGAATCCTCATCCAGTTTGCGTAACGTAACAGGCTGAATCAACCCGATAGACCTGATGGAAGCGGAGAGCTCCAACATTGCCTCCTCATTGAAAACGGTACGGGGTTGATCAGGATTGGGAACAATTTTACTCAGTTCTATCTCATTGATGGATGAAGAGCCTTGTATTTCGCTCTCATCAAAAGAGATTAACGCATCCAACCCTCTTCCTAATGCATTCTTTTTAGCCATAATTGAATCGGTAAAGAGTACAAAGTTAGGATTTTTTTTCGATTAGCTCCTGTGCCAGCTGCATGTGATTGATCGCCCCCCGGGAACCGGCATCATACATTAACGCTGGCTTGGCATGGCTTTGCGACTCACTAAGGGTGATATTACGCTGTATAACTGTGGTGAAAACCAGCTCCTTGAAGTGATGTTTCACCTCTTCATAAATCTGGTTATGAAGTCGCAGGCGTGAATCATACATGGTGAGCACAAATCCCTCAATCTCAAGTTTTGGATTTAGCTTTGACTTGATGATCTTTATCGTATTCAACAGTTTACTTAAACCCTCCAGGGCAAAATATTCACATTGCACCGGTATAATCACCGAGTCGGCAGTGGTAAGCGCGTTCACCGTGATGATGCCAAGTGAGGGAGAACAATCGATAAGGATATAATCATATATATCAGTGATGGGCTGCAAAAGGTCGCGGAGTCTCTTCTCCCTGTTGCTCATCTGTACCATCTCCAGTTCAGCACCAACCAGGTTGATGTGGGAAGAGATAATATCGATATTCTCAAAAGGTGTGTGTATCAAAGCTTCCTGTGGAGTACATTTACCAATTAATCCCTCGTAGATTGTATTCTTTATTTTTTTTATATCGATGCCCAAACCGGAGGATGCATTGGCTTGCGGATCGGCATCCACCACCAGCACCTTCTTCTCCAATGCTGCCAGTGATGCAGCAAGATTAATCGTCGTAGTTGTTTTTCCTACTCCTCCTTTTTGATTCGCCAACGAGATGATTCTACCCATACTTTTCAAATTACATTCAAAAGCCTCTTCGTCAATAATGCACGAAAAGACATGACAGATTGAATGGCAAAATAAATAATAAAACAGACAACTCTGTGTTAATTAATTAAAACGTTGATGTTTTTGTTGATAATTCAAAGTATTTGATCCAATTATGCAGTTACTCCCAGAGAAAATCAGTATCTCGTCCATGTACACCCAATAGATTATCCTTCTGGAAGAAAAACTCCTTTTCACCGAATGCTGGTTCCAACTCATCAAACCAGGTTGCTTTTTTGTCGTACTTCGCAAAGAAGGGAATATCCACCAAATTGGGATTGCGACATTGAAGAAAGCGAAGTACGAAGACCTTCTCCCCCCTGACCTCTGACACACCCAGTATCTGAATCTTACCCGGGTTAGCACTCATGCTGGGGCCCCGTACGGTACGGCTCAGGCCACTCACATTGCTATAGGCTTTCCGGAATATATTCCATGCTTTCTCGAGGGGAACATCAAAAAATGATTTTGAGCCGGTATCACGTGCAACAAACATATAATAGGGAATCAAACCCAGATCCACCTGTTCTTTCCACATTGTTGACCAAACCCGCGGATCGTCGTTGATATGACGAAGCAATGGTGATTGTGTTCTGATATGAGCACCGGTGTTTTGAATGCGTTCAACAGCCTGCTTCACCGCATCGGTGGAGAGCTCCACGGGGTGGTTGAAGTGCCCCTGAAAAGCAAGATGCTTCCCCGCTTTCTTCACTTTCTCAAATAAACGCAGCATGTCATCCGCATCTTTATCCGTCAGGAACCGATAAGGCCAATAAGCCAATGTTTTAGAACCGATACGTATATTCTGGATATGCGCATAATCTTTGGTTAATAGCGGCTCAATATAGGCAGACATGATATTGGCCCTCGCTGTAAGTGGATCGCCTCCTGTAAAAAGAACATCTGTCACCTTTGTATGTTTCTTCAGATACCTGTGGAGCAGATCGGCCTCTTTCATCGCGAACTTAAGCTCATTCATGCCGGAGAATTGCGGCCAGCGGAAACAGAATGTACAGTAGGCATGACAGGTCTGACCCTGGCTGGGGAAAAAAAGTACTGTCTCACGGTATTTATGTTGCATACCGTGTAGCTTAATCCCATCGATGGTTGGTACATTGTGTTCCTGACCGGCCGGATTTGGGTTTAGCTTCATCCGTATATCAAAGACCTTCTTCTTCAGTCCTGCCTCATCATTCTCATCAAGCAGCCTCTTAACCGCGGAATAGTGTTTTTTTGAGAGCATCTCTTTCCGGGGAAATGTAAGCGTGAAGATAGGATCATTCGGCACATTGCTCCAATCAATTAACTCTTCAACAACATAGTTGTTTGACTTGAAGGGTAACACCTGTCCAACAACTCTGATTGCTTCCCGGTCTTCTTCTGACAAAGCACTTAGTTGAGGCAGATCATTGTAATTCCGAAGGATAAAATTTCTGTATTTTTTTGTTTCCATTAATTTAAATATTAGTCAGTGTGGGTGAACTACATGAAGAGAGCAGCGTACCGCGAAATGGAGTAAATCGGTTTTATTGTAGTTCGGGAAAGAACAAAAATAATAAAAAGGTATCAAAAAGACAAATTTTTTATAACATTTTCACCATATAAATGATATATAAAATCAATTTGACTCTTTCCTAAAAGAAAGGAAAGATTTTTTCCTGTAAACATCGCCATTTAAAAATAAATTGATTACTTTTGCCTCTCGATGAGAATATCTTTTTCATACAAACACCTCAATAAAGCAACTGTCCTGGTCCGACGATGCTTTTAAATTCTGCAGGCAATATAATGTCTGCATCTCCCTTTCCATCTATTTTCGCCAAAAGGCGACTCACAACAACAACTTTTTCATAATCTTTTTATTGTTTTAGGATGAATGTAGTAATTCATATAGCCACCAGCAGTTTCGTCAGCTATGCGCAGGAGATATGCGATCTGATTTATGAATCGGCACAGGCACGTGGCACAGGTATCGCAAAGCGAAGTGCCGAATATATAGCTGAGAAAATCAATGCCGGCAAGGCTGTGATTGCCCTCGATGGGGAACAGCTTGTAGGCTTTGCATATATTGAAACATTTAGCCACCAGCGTTTCGTGGCCAACTCAGGGCTGGTGGTGCACCCCCATTACCGTAATCAGGGACTGGCGAAGAAGATCAAACTGAAGATTTTCAACCTCTCCCGCAAACTATATCCCAATGCAAAGATCTTCAGCATCACTACCGGACTGGCTGTGATGAAGATGAACACAGAACTGGGCTTCAAACCTGTCACCTTCTCGGAGCTGACCGATGATGAAGAATTCTGGAAAGGATGCCAGGGGTGTCGCAATTACGATATCCTGCAGCGTAACAACTATAAAATGTGTCTTTGCACCGGGTTGCTCTATGATGCAAAAGCAAAGCCGGTACAGGCAAGTCCTTTTGCTAAAAAAATGGTAAAACCAATAATTAAGACAAGAAAATCAAATAAAATGTTTAAGAAATGAAACAAAAAGTAGTTTTAGCCTTCAGCGGCGGTCTTGACACCTCCTTCTGCGTACCTTATCTGATGAATGAGAAAGGGCTCGAAGTACACACCGTGATCGTCAATACGGGCGGGTTCACCGACGAAGAAGCAAAACGTATTGAGGAGCGTGCACTCACGTTGGGTGCCACCACACATACCTGCATTGATGCCGTGGATGATTATTATGCACGCGGTATCAGGTATCTGATCTACGGGAATGTGTTAAAAAATAACACCTACCCCTTGTCTGTCAGCTCTGAACGGTTTTTCCAGGCAATGGCAGTGCTGGACCATGTGAAGAAGGTGGGTGCCGGCACAGTGGCACACGGCAGCACCGGCGCCGGGAATGATCAGGTACGTTTCGACCTCGTCTTCGAGGTGCTGGCCCCTGAGGTGGAGATCATCGCCCCCATACGTAAGCTTTCTCTCTCCCGTCAGCAGGAGATAGACTATCTGAAAGAGAAAGGGTTCGACTTTTCGTGGGAGAAATCGAAGTACTCCATCAACCAGGGTATCTGGGGTACAAGCGTAGGTGGCGTGGAGACACTGAAATCATCAGGTGTACTGCCGGAGGAGGCTTACCCCTCACAGGTGACTGCAGAGGGCGCGGAACGTATCACCATCGGTTTTGAAAAGGGAGAGCCGGTATCGATGAACGGCGAGAAGATACAACCAGTACAATTGATCCATCTTCTGCACAAGAGAGCCTCGAAATACGGCATCGGCCGCGATGTGCATGTGGGTGATACCATCATCGGCACCAAGGGGCGTGTAGCTTTTGAGGCACCGGCACCGCTGATCATCGTCAAGGCACATCATCTGCTTGAGAAGCATGTGCTCACCAAGCAGCAGCTCTACTGGAAGGAGCAGCTCTCCAACTGGTACGGACAGCTGATGCATGAGGCACAATACCTGGAGCCGGTGATGCGTAACATCGAGACCTTCCTCACTGACACCCAGAAATATGTCACGGGAGAGGTGGAGGTGGAGCTGCGCCCCTATCATTTCGCAGTGTTGGGATGCTCCAGTGACTATGATCTGATGAGCTCCCGCTTCGGCGAGTACGGAGAATCCAATAAATCATTCTCCGGTCAGGATGTGGTAGGCTTCACAAAGGTGACAGCCAACCCATTAAAAATTTATTATACCATCCACGACAATGATTAACGTAAGCATAGCAGGGGGAACGGGATACACGGCAGGCGAGCTGCTGCGTATCCTCCTCCGTCACCCTGAAGTAAACATTGAGTCGGTCATCAGCACCACCTCCGCAGGTATGCCTGTTGGGGAGATGCACCGTGACCTGCTGGGAGAGACCGATATGGTTTTCAGTGACAGCTTTGGCAATCCCGATCTGATCTTCCTCTGCCTGGGTCATGGATTATCACGTACCTTCCTGAAAGAAAACAATGTGCCTGCTAGCTGCAGGATCATCGATCTGGGGAACGATTTCCGCAACGAACCTAATTTTGGTGAACGGGAGTTTGTCTTCGGTTTATGTGAACTGAACAGGGAGCGCATCCGAAAGGCTGCCAATGTGGCCAATCCCGGTTGTTTCGCCACAACCATCATGCTGGCACTGCTGCCGCTTGCAGCGAATAACCTGCTGACAGATGAGATTCACGTGCATGCCATCACCGGCTCTACCGGTGCGGGCAAGAGACCGGGAGAGACCACCCACTTCAGTTATCGCGACAACAACATCTCGGTTTACAAGCCATTCACACACCAGCACTTGACGGAGATAGCCAACACATTGACCAGCGCGGGAAACAACACAACCCCCCAAATCAATTTCGTGCCGATGCGGGGTGATTTCACCCGTGGGATATTCGCCAGCGTTTACACCAAAGGGGATGGTGAGTTATCAGCATCCGAAATGATCGAGCTGTATAAAGCCTTTTACGCTCCTTCACCCTTTGTGTTTGTATCCGACAAACCGATCAGCCTGAAAGAGGTGGTCAACAGCAACAAGGGATTGCTGCATATTGAATTCCATAATGGTTATATCCATATCACCTCCATTATCGACAATCTGGTGAAGGGTGCATCGGGGCAGGCAGTACAGAATATGAACCTGATGTATGGCCTGGAGGAGACAACAGGACTGAAACTAAAGGGAAGTGCTTTTTAATGATGCGATGATGCGATGATTCGATGATTCGATGATTCGGTGATTTGATGATTTGATGATTTGATGATTCGATGATTCGGCGATGTGATGATTCGGCGATTTGATGATTTGATGATTCG
>JADMKJ010000175.1 GCA_015478855.1 Proteiniphilum sp. | reverse complement strand
CCTCCAGAATGGGAACAGTATCATGTGACACGAAGGTACCGCGGCGTGACCTACCGGATCACCGTGAACAACCCTGAGAAGCGGATGAAAGGGGTGAAAGCAATCACCCTGAACGGCGAGCAGGTAAAAGGAAATCTGGTTCCACTCCAACCTGTAGGCAGCGAATGTAAGGTGGAAGTGATTCTTTAGCAGATGAAAGAGCGATGGACATTGGTGTATTGAAACAAGAACTACGTGACGAACTGACCGCCAACATCCTCCCCTTCTGGATGAATCGGATGAGGGACAACGAACGGGGGGGGTACCATGGCCGGATGACCGGTGAGAACTGTCTGGTGCCCGATGCCCCGAAGGGAGGCATTCTCCACGCACGGATCCTATGGACCTTCTCGTCTGCGGCATTGCGGCTGCATTCGGAGGAGTACCTCGCCGAAGCAGGGCGGGCCAAAGAATATATCTTTTCACACTTTTTTGATGATCAGTTTGGTGGCACCTACTGGATGCTGCATGCCGATGGTACCCCTGCCGACAGCAAGAAACAGATCTACAGTCAGGCCTTTTTCATCTATGCGCTGACTGAGTATTACAGCGTTAGTGGTGACGAAGAAGCCATTGAAAAAGCAAAAGTACTGTTTCGGCTCATTGAACAGCATAGCTTCGACAGCGTGAACAACGGTTACATGGAGGCTTACAGTTGCGACTGGCAGCTGCTGGATGATCTGCGACTGAGTGAGAAGGATGCCAATGAGAAGAAGACGATGAACACCCACCTCCACGTTCTGGAAGCTTACACCAACCTTTACCGTGTCTGGAAGGATCCGTTGCTGGCAAGTCAGCTGAAGAACCTGATCGAGATCTTCCTGAAGAAAATCATCGACCCGGTGAGCGGACACCTCAATCTCTTCTTCGATGAGGAGTGGCACTGCAAATCGACCCTCCACTCCTTCGGGCACGACATCGAAGCCTCCTGGCTGCTGGAGGAGGCTGCCCGGGTGCTGGGCGATGAGGCGACGCAACGGAAGTTGAAACCTGTAACAAAGCGGATAGCAGAAGCCGCCGCAGAGGGACTGAACGCAAAAGGTGCACTGATCAATGAGAGGGATTGGAATAGCGGACATCGTGACGAACGGTGCGACTGGTGGCCACAGGCAGAGGCGGTGGTCGGCTTCTTCAATGCGTGGCAGCTGTCGGGAGATGATGCGTGGCTCAACAAAGCCCACGACAGCTGGCAATTTATCAAACAACATCTGATTGATAAGGAGGAAGGTGAATGGTACTGGTCGTTCTCGCCTGACGGGGTGAAAGACAGGGTGAATGACAAGGCGGGCTTCTGGAAGTGCCCCTATCACAACGGCCGGATGTGCCTGGAGCTGATCGAACGAATCAAGCAGGATTTATGATTGCGTTCCCGGGGTCAAATGGGTCCCCACAAAACATTGATAGGTCTCAACTTTAACTGTATTTACTCCAATTAATATGAATATGTGAAAGTTCAATGATTTAACACTAAGAGATATGAAGAGAAATAGTATAACATTTACAATGCTGCTGTTTTTAACGGCAGTGATTTCCTGCGGCAGCGGTCAGCAGGGCAACAAGAATGTGATGGCAGCCGACAGCACTGTAGTGGCACAGCACGGACAGCTGCAGGTGATCGGCACACAGCTCAGCAATGCGCAGGGTGAGCCGCTGGTGCTGCGGGGTGCCAGCCTGGGATGGCACAACCTATGGCCCCGCTTCTATAACGAGGGAGCGGTGAAGTGGTTGGCGGAAGACTGGCAATGTACGGTGGTGCGCGCCGCCATGGGGCTGGAGATTGAGGACAACTACCGGGAGAACCCGGAATTTGCCCTGCAGTGTATCACGCCAGTGATTGAGGCTGCCATCGACAATGGCATCTACGTGATCATCGACTTTCATGCCCACAACAAATACCTTGACGAGGCAAAGCTGTTCTTTACCGAGATGGCCACCAAATATGGGGAGTATCCCAATGTCATCTACGAGATATGGAACGAACCCGACTATTTTGAATGGGAAGAGGTGAAAGCCTACTCAGAAGAGGTGATCGATGTGATCCGTGCGATCGATCCGGATAACATCATACTCGTGGGCAGCCCCCACTGGGACCAGGACCTCCACCTGGTGGCGGAAGATCCCATTCAGGATGTAACCAACATCATGTACACCATGCACTTCTATGCAGCCACTCATGAGGCCTGGTTGCGCGACCGTACCGATGATGCCATCGCAGCGGGGATACCCATCTTCGTGTCGGAGTGCGGCGGCTCGGAAGCCAACGGCGACGGACGCCTCGGCACGGAGGAGTGGGAGACTTATGTGGAGTGGATGGAGAGCCGCAAGATCAGCTGGGTCGCCTGGTCGGTTTCCGACAAGAACGAGACCTGCTCCATGCTGCTGCCCCGCGCCGAAGCGGAGGGTAACTGGACGGACGACCTGCTCAA
>JADMKJ010000174.1:631-12588 GCA_015478855.1 Proteiniphilum sp. | reverse complement strand
TCTTCCAGGGAATTTACTACACCGTGCTGGCTGTCGCCGGCAGTCTGTTGTTCACGGGAAAATCGCTCTATGAGAAAATGGGACCGATGGTGTTCGTGATCGTTGCAGGGTTGTTACTGATCAGCGCCATGGTGTTGTTGTGGGTGAAGAGAAGCATAACGAAAAAAGAAGCAATCAATCAATCTGTATAATTGTATTATAATGAAAACATCGTTAAAAATTGAAGAACTGGGTATCTTCCTTTTGAGTCTCTTCCTGTTCACCCGGCTGGAGCTGGCCTGGTGGTGGTTCCCCCTGTTGCTGTTCGCGCCCGACATCGGGATGATCGGCTATGCCATCAACCCAAAGGTGGGGGCGATCACCTACAACCTGATACACCACCGTTTCGTGGCAGTCGTCGTCGCCCTCTACGGCCTCACCCTGGGTGGCGTCTACTGGCAGCTGGCAGCCATCATCCTCTTCGCGCACAGCTCCCTCGACCGGGTGCTGGGCTATGGTTTGAAATATGATGACAGCTTCGGCAACACCCACCTGGGGAGAATCGGCAAAGAGGGAAACGAATAAGATTCCCGGCGTAAACTGTTGCCAGAAGAAGAGATCACGGTATAACTACAATAAATCACATCGAAAAAATGGAAATCAATGTATTAAAAATGAGAGACGGTTTAGACCGTAATAAACGGTTAACCGATATCTATGTGCAATTTGAGAAGTTATTATCGGAATTGAGAAAAAGAGATCTCCCCGATGAGGTTGTTCACTCCATCAACACCAATATCGACCTGATTGACATGGCAACGGAATCAGAAGAACAATGGAAAAAACAGCTCCGAAAGACACAATCTGATATACTGAGACTGATCGAGAAAGAGCTGAAGCTGGTACCGAAGAATCACTATCGGAATATCTGGCTGGCCCTGGGTATCGCTGCGTTTGGAGTACCTCTTGGAGTTGTCTTCGGTCTCAGCCTCGGAAATATGGCATTCATGGGTATTGGAATGCCGATTGGCATTCCAATTGGCCTGGCAATAGGATCGGGACTGGACAAAAAAGCTGCCGAAGAGGGACGGCAGCTTGATGTGGAGATCAGTTTCTGAGCAAAAACATACGATTATAAAGTGAAAACAACTGAGAGATGTCTGTCACTTCTGATGTAAGTTGTTACTACTTCATAGGTGAGAGAGGTGGTCTCCTCCGGTGCAGAAATCTGTTGTGAGGATCTGGGATTCAGAACGATGCGTCTGGTTCCCTTACCATCTTTCAGCTCCAGCTCAAAATAGAGATCGCTATTGTTGCTGATCTGATAAAAATGAGTGGCTTGTCCGTTTGCTTTTACTTCGGTATAGTGAGAAGGAGCCAGGATTACTGAAGCTTCAAACAGTGAGCGCACATGTTCCTCTTTACCCAAAAGATACTTACTGGCCCATGCAACTGTCCGGCCGGCATCCAATGCTTCACGGAGCGCTTCGGGTGTGCGATCTGTAGCCATCACCAGGGTCATGGTGCGGCGCACATGTCTTTGATTCAGGTCGTAGTCATGTGCCACCAGGTTATGAATATCTGAAGAGCCCATAACAGTAAGTCCTTTGTCTATACACCAGTCAAGTGCTTTCAGATGAATACCGAACCCGTTCACCACTTCAATACCGTGCAGTGCTTTACTAACGTAAAGGTCTTCAATAAAATCAAGCCATTCATATGATCCTTCAATATTTGGTTTCCATCCCGGGTGGTTCCAGAATATAAAGGCATTTTGTTCTGCAGCCTTCATCATCGCTTCCCTGTCATATTCGTTTGTAGCTCTGTCGGCAATAAAACCGGAAGCATCATCAATAAAAAGTGCATTGAAGTGGCCGGGAGGTGTCTGCCTCGTGATCTCTGAGCCTTTTACCAGGATAAGATTTTGTTTTTCTGCGTCCTTCTTCACCAACTCATATCCCCTGTTGTGATTCACTCTTACATCTTTGCTGAATGGGGTATATTCAATATGATCAGTAATGGCATAGGCATCCAGCCCCTCTTCCCAAACTTCCTGGTTCCGAATGGCTGGCCATACCCGTCCGTCGGAAAAAACAGTATGTGTGTGGAAATCGGATTTCAGTACCTTATAACCGTTCACATCGGGAATAAGTATGTTTTCACGGAACAGAGGACGGCGATGATCGTCCAGATATTTCATTCCTTCCACATCATTCCTCTGTCCATAGGAGATCAATACAGGGAAGAGCAATACAAGTAACATTATTTTTTTATACATAGCTGATATCTGTTTACAAAATAGTTCATTATTATTTCGCGTCTCTTATTTTTTCAGTTGTTGATAAAGCCAGTCGTTGCGCCATTGATCCTGTTCAGGGAATAACCAATGCTGGGTTTCCTGGAAAACATGCAGCTCTTTAGGCGCTTCAATGACATTGTAGGCAGCATACATTGAGGTGGGCGGACAGATATTATCATTGTATCCCCATGTATACCACCCAGGCACTGTTACAAAACGTGCAAAGTTGACAACGTCATAATATTTTGAGTTCTCTACTTTATCACTCTTGTTGGTGAACTCATCAAGAAACAGATGGGGCCATCCACCTGCACGGCCGTGCAGGTAACCTGTCAGGTCACATAGTGCTGGATAGACTGCCGCAAGGTAGTCGACCCGATCATCAAGAGCCGCTGTAACAATTGAAAGAGCTCCCCCCTGACTGTTTCCGGTAACGGCAAGAGTTCCGTCATAACAGTCCAGTGATTCAATAAAATCGATAGCTCTCACACATCCAAGATAAACCCGTTTATAATAGTTCTGGTCCTTATCGTCGAAGTTGACTTTCTGATAACCTTCAAGGGCACCATCTTTCAGGTCGGTGTATACAACAGGATCAAGGTTCACCGGGATACCATGAATACCAATTTGAAATGTAACTACACCCTTGTCTGTATTCGGCTTGTATCCTTTATAAGGACGAACACCTGCACCCGGCACATTCAGAATAGCGGGGTACTTACCCTCCGCTTTGGGCTTACACAGGACACCATAAATCTTCCCCTTGATGTTATCAATGCTTACATGATAAACGTCCACCTTGTCGGTACAAAGTTCCGGCAAAAGTGTCATCACTGGTTTTACAGGTATTTTCGATAGTTCATCTTTTGCATCAGCCCAGAATTGCAGGAAGTCTACAGGCAGTGTAGTGGTTGGCGGAATCGTTTCCGGCGAAAAACCGGCAGTAGCATACGATGAATAGGTTTTGCCGTCTACAACAACCGAAGCATGACAATTCAGGAATCCTGCTTCCATTGAACGTTCTGCCCTGACAACAGCCTTGCCGTTCTTCATTGTAACTGAACCTTCCTGCCACGGCTCCATCTTTTCAGGACCGATACGATACTGTACTTTCACATCCTCCAGGGGCACATAATTTCTTAATACAGCAATTGTAAACCGGGGTTGTTGACCTTTTTCATAGGTCCAGTCAGCATGATCAGGTGTTACGATCACCTGCACAACCTGCCGTGCCGGTTGTGCCTCCACTGAGAGTGTAAGTAGGAGCAGAAATAGAGAAACAAAAAGATTTTTCATTACAATAAACATTATTAGTTTGGGTCATCAATAATAAAATAAGTCGCAAAGATAGCCAACATTTTTTAATTATTTATTTATTTATCATGAAGTAATGGTTACAAATCATCCAACCAGGCGCCTGCAACTGTGCATACAGCTGCCGCTCTTTCCACTGCTGTAGAATGTGCCTCTTCAAGCGTATCACCACTCAACAGACTGGTAATAAACGCACCGGTAAATGAATCACCTGCACCAACTGTATCTACCACTTCCACCCGGGGGGTCTCCAGAAAGGATATGTTTCCGGGAGAAAAGACCATACTATAATCTGCACCTGCAGTGAGAATCACGTATTCCAGATGATAGGTATCCATCAGCCACCTGCAGGCTTCCCTGTCATCGGTTATATCAATGTGGAACATATCCTTCACTATGGCAAGTTCATCATCATTAAGCTTGAGGATATTGCAAAGCTGTATTGACTCTTCAATAAGTTCATATGAGTAAAAAGGTGCCCTCAGATTGATGTCGAGGATCCTGAATGAATCTTCAGGGACCAAAGACAAAAACTTCCTGATAGTTTCTCTAGATGTAGCACTTCTTTGTGCCAAGGTGCCGAAGCATACAGCATCGCTATTACGGGCTACCTCAACAATCTGATCGGTAAGTGGGATAAAATCCCATGCTACATCCCTGGTTATCGTATAGGTGGGTATACCCCGGTTCAACTGTACCACCACCGTTCCGGTAGGGTGGTCAACTTTCGCAATGATATGCCTGATCTTTTTTTCGTTCATCAGATTGATAATATCGACACCGGGGCGATCGTTGCCTACTGCGCTGATGGCATAACCTTCGGCTCCCAGGGTAGTGGCGTGATAAACAAAGTTCACCGGTGCACCGCCCGCTTTTTTCTCATCAGGAAACATATCCCAGAGAAGTTCTCCAATTCCTACAATCACAAGATCTTTTTTGCTTTTCATCCTTGCGCTATGATTTTAATCTCTCTGAAAACTCAAGCTTTTCTTCATTCGGTCCCACAATGGTGAAGAACCTGACTCCGTATTTTACAAAACCCCAAATGGCCCATAGGCTTTGGCCCGGATCAACAGCTGCAAATATAGCAATATCGGTTGAGACAAAAAATATTGACTCACTTTCAGATTTAGAGTATAGATGGCATAAAAATAGAAAAACCAGGGCATAAGATCTCACCGGCTAAAAACATCATCATTTTTTTGACTAAAAAAAAATCGAAAAAAACTTTTTTATTGTTGTCACTTATATTATATTTGTGACAACAATTCAACATGCATAAAATGATACAATTAACATTTGCATCTCTTCAAGTAAAAGATTTAGAAGCATCGAAAGCCTTCTACACAAACAAATTAGGATTTGGAATTGACAGTATTAGCCCACACGCCTGTGTTTTCAAATATAATCAAGGACAAGCAAGTTTTGCAATTCGCACGCCTCTTGAACCACTTGAAGAAAAAGAGTTAGGTATTGGTGTAGCACTTTGGTTTACCGTGGACGAAAATGTGGACCAATTGAAAGATACATTCATTGCAAATGGAGTTGCCACTACCGGACCAATTATAGAAACGCCTTTTGGTAGAGCATTCCACGTTAAAGACATTGAAGGTTACAAATTAACTTTTTTAGAATCGAAATAAATATTCAACTTGATGCATAGCAGTTTTAAAAGTCCCAATGACAGCCCAGGCTATCTGCTCGGACAAGTAACAATGTTGTGGCAACGTAAACTAAAAAAGGTTTTAGACCCTTTAAACCTGACACAGACACAGTTTATTTTGTTGGCTGCATTAGGTTGGCTTTCAAAAAAGAATAATGCTGTTACGCAAGTGGACATTGCCATCCAAAGCAATGCCGACAGAATGATGGTTTCAAAAGTGTTAAGAACTTTGCAAGACAAGAAATTTATCAGCAGACAAGAACACGAAACCGACACAAGAGCCAAAGTAGTTAAATTGACAAACGATGGTGCAAAAGTTCTCCAACAAGCATTAACAGCGGTTGAAAATGCCGACATAGAATTCTTTTCAGTTTTGGAAAGTAGTCTACCTTCATTTAATCAGAATATGGTAAATTTAACCGAACAAAACAAAGATGAAAACATTAAGAGACAGAGATGAGACTTGGAAGTGACGTTGCCATTTTAGACGCTACTCACTTCTGTTTCCCATCAGAGGATATATGTTGATCGGAAAAAGCACCCATAAACTGGAAACAGGGGTTGGGTTAAGAATTGAAGAATCCTTTGCTTACCCTGAAATGATTATAGGATACAGATACAAACCAAAGGATGAGGGCTTCGTTTTCAGAGCCGGATACAATTTTTTTGCAGCACCGGGAAGATTCGATCATTTGGTGAGTGTAAGCATTGGATATACATTTCATGATTAAATGGGTGTCTACTTCAGTATGTCTTCATCATCAAATAAATCATTCAACATGAAGAAACTATATATACCACCTACATTGATCGCTTATAGTATTCTTATAATGATTATACTTTATTTATACGCACCACAATTTAACCTGATAGGGTTCCCATACAACCTGTCAGGTATATTGATTGCATTTTCAGGGTTTATTTTAATGGGGCATGCGAGAGACTTATTCAAAAAACATCAGACAACTTTAGAAATTGAGAAATCAAATTGCATGATTACTGAAGGTGTTTTTTCCAGAACCAGGAATCCAATGTACACGGGTATGATCATATTGATATTTGGATTTTCAATCTTCTCAACGAACGTTCTTGCCATGTTTTTACCCTTAGTTTTTATGACAATAGTCAGATTGGTTTTTATCAAAAGAGAAGAACAACTAATGCTTGAAACATTTGGAAAGGATTATCTGGAGTATAAAAAGAGAGTAAGACGATGGATATAAATCAAATCAATAATGACTGAGTTTTGGGAAGAAGCATTTAAGGCCAGGCATGAAATGTGGGGATCAGAGCCTGCCCTATCTGCTGTTTTGGCCAGGGATCTTTTTGTGGAGCATAAAATAAAAAGTGTACTTATTCCGGGAGTTGGTTATGGACGGAATGCACAAATTTTTATGGACAATGGAATGACTGTAACAGGTATTGAAATTTCACAAACGGCGATTGACCTGGCAAGAGATCATTTTGGAAATGACTTGACAATTTATCATGGTTCAGTAACAGAAATGCCTTTTGATGATAAGTTATATGATGGCATATTTTGTTACGGATTAATTTACCTATTGGACAGCAACGAAAGAGGGAAACTAATCCGGGACTGTCTTAACCAGCTGACAGAGAATGGACTGATGATTTTTACAGCAGTAACAAAAGACGCTCCAACTGTTCCATGAAAACCCACAACCCATGTGGATTCTCGACCCGGAGAGCTTGCGTTTCCTGGAGGTGAACAACGCTGCACTGGCACAATACGGTTACAGTCACACGGAGTTCCATAACCTGACCATCGATGAGATCATCCATGAAGAGGATCTGCCGCAATTCCTGGAAGAGATTCAAAAACCCGGACTGCCTCACATTCTCAATACAGGAAACAGGCGGCATTATAAAAAAAACGGAGAAATCATTGATGTGGAAGTGACATCGCACTACCTCACCTATCAGGGCAGAAATGCCAAGCTCTCCATGCCGCACGATATCACTGCCAGAAAGAGGGCAGAGAAAAAGCTGATAGAGAGTGAAGAGAAGCTGAGCCTCTTCGTTCAACACGCTCCTGCCGCCCTTGCCATGTTTGACCGGGATATGAGATATATTGCAGCGAGCAGGAGGTGGCTGGATGATAACAAGGTTTCACTGAAAGAAATTATAGGTGCCGTGCACTATGACATCGTTCCCGATATTTCAGATGAGTGGAAGGAGATCCACCGGAGAGCGTTGAACGGGGAGTCTGACAAGAATGATGATGACAAGTTCGTGAGACAGGACGGATCTGTGCTGTTTCTGAAATGGGAAGTGAGACCCTGGTACAATGCCGAAAAGGAAGTGGGCGGAATCATCATTATTACCGAAGATATCACCGCAAGAAAACTGAATGAAGAAAAGATCGAGGTAGCGCTGATCAAATACAAAACCCTCTTCGATAATCTCCCTATAGGGATATCGATATCAGACAACAACGGCAAAATTATTGAAACCAATTCCGTAGCTGAAGATTTGCTGGGAATAACCGAAGAGGAACATAAAAAACGGAGTATTGACGATAGGGACTGGCAGATCATCCGATCCGACGGAACACCCATGCCGACAGAGGAGTATGCCAGTGTCAGAGCCATCAAAGCGGGTAAGAAGGTAGAGAATATGGAGATGAGTATCCTGAAACCGGATCGAAGCGTCACATGGGTAAACGTAGTAGCAGCTCCCTTTCCGATTATCAATCATGGCGTTATAGTAGCTTTTAACGACATAACCGCACGTAAGAAGACAGAAAAGCAGCTGATTGAGAGTGAGAAACGTTTCGCTACTATCTTCCATGACAGCCCCATTCCCATCGCAATCATCAGTCTGAAAGACGGTGAAATTATTCTTACCAATCCATCCGTAACCAATTTCCTTGGTTATACCCAAGAGGAGCTGATCGGAAACACCACTCTTACAATGGGTATCTGGGCGGATTCAAATGATCGTCAGGAATTTATTGAGAAATTACGAGCACACTCCAGGGTCTATGATATGGAGGCCGTTTTATGCCTGAAGTCCGGTGAAAAACGACATGCATTGATGTGGGGAGAGCTGATAGAGTATTATGGCGAGGAGTGTGTCCTGCTCGAAATCATCGATATTCATGAGAAGAAAATCCAGGAAGAGAAAATCAGGCTGCAGAACGAAAAGCTAAATGCCATCTTGCATTCCCTCCCCGACAAGCTTTTTATCCATGATGCAGACGGCACCTTTCTGGAGGCATATACAACCAGTCCGGATGGGTACATTGCACCTAAAGAAAAATTTTTGGGTAAAAAAATAAGCGATATATTCCAAAAAGAGATTGCAGAGTTGAACCTTACCTACCTGAGGAGGTGCCTGCAAGAGAGAGAGCCTGTATCACACGAGTTCTCCACCGATTACAAAGGGACCTACTCCACATTTGAAGTCAGGATTGTCCCATTTATGGATAATAAGGCCATTCGCTTCGTGAGAGACATCACGAAAAGCAAAGAGAATGAAAGGGAGATCTTTAAACTAAACAAAGCGATTGACAATAGTCCCATTGCCATTGTCATCACCGATACAAACGGAATTATAAACTATGCAAGCAGTGCATTTGAGACAACTACAGGTTACTCAAATGACCAAGTTTTAGGCCAGAACATACGAATCCTGGAATCAGGGAAGCATCCAATAGAGTTGTACGCCAACATGTGGCAAACAATTGAATCCGGAAATATCTGGGAAGGTGAGATGATCAACAGAAAGAAAGATGGTACTTTCTATTGGGTATATTTGACGATCTCGCCCCTGTATGAAAATGAAAAACAGATTACCGGTTATCTGGCAGTTCAGCAGGATATCACCGAAAAGAAAAAAAATGAACAGAAGATCCTGGAGCTGAACAGCAGCCTTGAACGCAGGATTGAAGAACGCACCAGCGAGCTTCAGAGCAACCAGGATAAACTGATGCTCAGCCAGAGAATTGCTCAATTGGGGATCTGGGAATTCAATACGAAGAATGATCAGGTGATGTGGTCTGAAGAAACATACAGGATTTTTGACCGCTCTCCTGAAAAGGAACCCTATTCATTCCAGGAATTTCTGGATAGCATACTACCCGGCGATAGGGAGCGTTTTGTAAATAGTGCCTACTCCATGACCGGCGGAGAAAATTTAATCACGCACACCCTTCGCCACTATACAGATAAAGGGAATCTGAAATGGGTAAAATATTACATGAAAGGGATTATGGAGAACGGTGAAGCAACTCATTTCCTGGGGACCCTTCTGGATATAACTGCCGAGAAGCAGACACAGTTAAGACTTGAAGAGGCGGTGCATGAAGCCGAGGAGGCGAACAAAGCAAAAAGCATCTTCCTGGCCAACATGAGCCACGAGATCCGCACCCCCCTGAATTCAATCATCGGCTTCTCGGAGCTGTTACACAATACAATTGATGATGATAAAAAGCGTTCGCAGATTGCTTCCATTCGTAACAGCGGACGCAGTCTGCTGAAAATCATCAACGACATCCTGGATCTGTCGAAGGTAGAAGCGGACAAGATGATTGTGGAAAGTGAGCCGATAAACGTTTTTCAGGTTGTCACAGATGTTTGCAGCATATTTGAACCCAATATCGCGGAGAAAAACCTGCATCTGACCATTGAGCCCGTTACAGTTATAGACATGCCACTGCTGCTGGACGAAACACGCTTGCGGCAGATTCTTTTCAATCTCGTGGGGAATGCAATCAAGTTTACCTTTAGGGGGGGTATTTCCGTTGGCATCGATCATGAAGAGAAAGATGAGAAAACGGTCGATCTGAAGATCTGCATCAGGGATACGGGGATGGGAATATCTGAAGACGAGCTGGAGGCTATCTTCGAACCCTTCGTCCAGCAAAAGGGACAAACGCAAAAAGCCTTTGGCGGCACAGGACTGGGACTAACCATCAGCAGGAGGATGGCAGGGGCCATGGGTGGAGAGATCAGCGTGAAGAGCAAACTGAACGAAGGGTCTGAGTTTACACTCCTTTTTAAAGATATTTTAAAAGCTGATTTTATCCCGGACAAGGTTGAAAAGAGCTTTTATGATTACTCAGACATCCGGTTTGAGGAGAGCACGATTCTCATCGTGGACGACATCGAAGACAACCGGAGACTGTTGCTGGATGCACTGGAACATACCGGTGCACGCCTCCTGGAGACCGAAAACGGTTTGCAGGCGGTTCGAATTGCCACAGAAGAGATCCCCGATATTATCCTGATGGACAAACGAATGCCGGTGATGGATGGTATGGCTGCCTGCAAAAGATTAAAAGAGAACCCCATTACTGCAGGCATCGTCTGCATTGGTGTGTCGGCAACATTGAGACTCGGTCACTCTGAGGATGATACCTTCTACACTTTCAATAATAACCTCATCAAACCGATAAATTTTGAAAAACTTTTTGAGATACTCATCAAATACCTCAAAAACACACATAGAACAGCTCAATCGACATTGTCGGAGACAGAAACGATGCCTGCGACAGAACCGGAATGGTCTGATGAATTGAAGCAATACGCCAGGGTTGAACTGATACCATTGTACCATCAGGTCATACGCACGCAACTGATAGACGACATAGAGGATTTTGGCAGGAGATTGACAGAGGCAGGTCAGCTCTTCGAAAACAGAAAACTGATTGATACCGGCAACAGGATCGTGGATTACGCGGATCAGTTTGAAGTGGAAAAACTGACCATAATATTGAAAGAATTCAAACTTATTTTTGACCATAAACAATAGAGAGGAGATTGTATGAAAACAACACAGAGCAATAAGAAAAGGATTCTGGTTGTGGATGATAATGTGGAGAACATCCGGGTGATAGGCAGCATCCTGCGTGAAAATGGGTTCAATGCCGGATATGCCATTGACGGGCAGCAGGCATTGGATGTACTGGATGGTAGTGGAGCAACGTTTGACCTGATGCTGCTCGATGTGAACATGCCGGGGATAAATGGCTTTGAGGTGTGTCGGGAAATACGCCGGAGTGAACGGTTCGATGAACTACCTGTAATATTTCTCACCGCGAATACAGAGAAAGAGCAAATCGTTGAGGGATTCAAAAGCGGTGGTCAGGACTATGTCACAAAACCCTTTCATGCTGATGAATTGCTTGCACGAATAGGTACGCATATTGAGCTCAGGGAAAAGAGAGAACAGTTGAGGCAAATGAATGAGATGCTGAATGAAAAAGTCAAAGAACGGACAAAAGAACTTGAAGAGTCGAACATAAAACTGGAGTCAGCATATCATGAGCTCCGGAAACTGGATGAATCGAAAGATGTTTTCCTTCGCCTGATCAGTCATGAGATCAATACTCCCCTGAATGGGGTTATAGGCTTCGCCGATTACTTAAAAGAACAAATGGTTTCCTCGGAATATTTCAACTTAATTGAAAAACTGAGTGAATCGGCACACAGACTGAATGATTTTGCTCAATCAAGTCTGATCATCACCCGGATGCGTACTTTCCCCGATGAATATAAAAAAGAGATGATCGAACTCAAGGGTGTGGTGGATGACATTCTGCTCAGTAACCGTGATCTGATCGACAATAAAAACATCCTGGTAAACCTGAACTGGATTGCGACCGGTTCAATAATTTCAGCCAACTATGAACTGATGACCATTTGTATCTCCCATCTGTGCAGGAACGCGATCCAGCAT
>JADMKJ010000174.1:0-621 GCA_015478855.1 Proteiniphilum sp. | reverse complement strand
CAATTGTCATTGAATGCCGGGAGGAGAAGGGTCAGCTGTTGCTCTCGTTCGCTGACGATGGTCCGGGCTTCTCTGAAAAATCGATTAATAACCTGTTTCAGCCCTTCACTACCGCCGATGAACACATCGACAACAACAAGGGTCTGGGATTGTACATCGTGAATATCATCGCGGTTTTCCATGATGCCCGGATCAGCATCTCAAATAAAGCGGAAGGGGGAGCCCTGGTTGAATTGCGATATCCAAAAACGGATGCAGCGGTTCTGTGAGATGAAACAACCACAAATATCGGGTGCTCTCAATTCTCTGACAGGACACTGAAATTCTCGCGGAATGATGTACATTTGTATATGATCCAGCTCAACGAACAACAACAAAAAGCAGCCGAATTTGAGGGGAAGCACCTGCTGGTGCTGGCAGGCGCCGGCACGGGCAAGACCGGCACCATCATCGCGCGGGCGGACTACCTCCTCCGCAAGGGGGTGCAGCCCAACCGCATCGCCATCCTCTCCTTCACCCGCAAGTCGGCCAAGGAGATCGCCGAGCGGCTCAAGATATCGGCTCCCGGCGGCATCAACAAGAAAGAGATCACCGGCAGGACCTTCCACTCCTGGTGCAACG
>JADMKJ010000173.1 GCA_015478855.1 Proteiniphilum sp. | reverse complement strand
TATTGAAAGATTACATATTGCGAAAGTAGCTCAGTTGGTAGAGCACGACCTTGCCAAGGTCGGGGTCGCGGGTTCGAGTCCCGTCTTTCGCTCAAGAGAACGTTCTGATTGTATCAATCAGGACGTTTTTTTTGCTTTACCTCTTGCAATTCTCACAAGTAAAACACAAGTAAAACCTAGTTTTGCCAAGTGATATCATTTAGTAGATTCAATATCAATGTTTAGTTGTTGAATAGATTAAATTAAAATTAAATCTTTACAATGATCCCTATGGTGGGCAGCACCGTGCCGCTGTAGGTTTCTATCACCCTCAGTTCCTGCCTCCCCTCGGGGATGGCGGGATCGAAGGATGAATCTATCACCACTCCCTCCGGTGTCCTGTTGGTGTAAATGGGCAGGTTCTCCGACTGGAAGTTGTAGGCGTTCTGCACATCGACATAGAGGTTCAGCATCCATTTCTTGTAGTAGAACTCTTTGTCGATACGAAGGTCCAGCTGGTGTGCATTTTTCAGTCGCAGTGTGTTGTAGTTCTCATAATCGATATAAGCCTGGTTGGTCACGCTCCATGCTGCCTTGCTGGTGGAGAGATCCATGTCGACAGGAGAGTAGGGGGCACCGCCCACGAAGCGCCAGCGCATGGAGATGTTCCAGTTGCGCGGAAGCCGGTAGCTGCTGATAAGGTTCACCATATGACGGGTGTCCCAGTTGGAGGGACGATAAGTGCCTTCGCTGTCAGTGAATTCGCTCTTGAAGAGCGTATAAGTCACCGTACTGTTGAGTTTCTTCCAGTCGATAAGCTTGCCCGAGAACTCCATACCGTAGGCACGTCCATTGCCGGTGGAGATGATCTCCTCGTCACCTATCTGCCCATATTCGGTACCCTTGCCGGCGATGCTCATGCCGTCAGCAACCGAGAGGGGGTAGTTTCCATACTGCTTGTAGAACCCTTCCAGGTTGAAGCGGGTGATGTCGGAGGGACGAAACTCAAAGCCGGCGATCGCCTGGTTGGAGAGGATATGTTTCAGCTGCTCGTTCTGGTTGACGAAGTTGCCATCCGCATCCTTGTAACCCAGGGTGGTGTAGGCAGGCCGCATGGCGTAGCGTCCCACGTTGCCGTTGAGGTCCCACTTGTCATTCAGTCGGTAGGAGGCGGAGAAGCGGGGGGAGAGCTGGTTCAGCGGATTCTCCATATTGTTGTTGTAGTTGTTGCCGATGGTGTTGATGCCGAGTGAGAGGGAGAGCCGGTCGTCGGCATAAGTGTCGGATGCCTGGATAAAGGCCTGATAACCCCACAGGCTCAGGTCGGTGCTGTAGATCATATCGGTCAGGCTGCCGTTCACGAATGCCTTGCGGTTGGTTTCGTTGGTGTAATGGGCGTAGGTGACACCTCCTCCGACCAGTATCTTTACCGGCAGATCGGGATAGCTCCGCTCAAAGCGCAGTTTGTTCTCCGCCTCGTCCGACTGGTAATCTGACAGCTTCGGCCTGGATTCATCGTTGTTCTCATACTTGTAGTTCTTGTTCCGGAGCATGTTCCTGCTCAGCACCCAGGTGTCGAAGTAACGATCGCTGAAATGCTTGTATACTGCTCCCACGGTGTAATTCCACTGCTCATAAATGGGCAGGTAGTTGAGCAGATATCGTTGTGCTTCGGTACCTGTCTCCTGTAGTCCGGTATTGAGTGTCATGTTGTCAATGGCACCGATGCCGATGAAGGAGAGCTCGTTCTTCTGATCGATCTTGTACTTGTACTTCACCTGGAAGTCGTTGTAGGTCGGCAGGAAAGGGAGCCCGATCAGTTTGAACAGCAGCTGCAGGTAGGACTGGCGTGCGGAGACGATAAAGGTGGATTTCTCACCGATGGGCCCATCCAGTGTGAAGGCGGCATCGGATGCTCCTACGGCGAGCTTGGTATGGATGCGGTCGCGGCTCCCGTCCTTCTGCCGGATATCCATCACCGAACTCAGCGCATTAGGGCGACTGGCAGGGAATGCGCCGGTATAGAAGTTAATCTCCCGCACAAAGTCGGGATTGATCACCCCCACGACACCCCCGGAGGAGCCCTGTGTGGCAAAGTGATTGATGATGGGTATCTCTATCCCGTCGAGGTAAAAGACATTCTCCGTGGGACCGCCGCCACGCACGATCAGGTCGTTCCGGTTGGGATCGGTAGCACCCACGCCGGGCAGCGTCTGCAGCACCTTGGAGACATCACGGTTCACGCCGGCTGCTTTCTCGATATCCTTTACCCCCACCGTAGCGAACGAAACGGGACTTTCGATCTTCTTCAGGTTCATGTTGGGCCTGACAACCACCTCGTTGATCAGTGTGGATGATTCGGGTACAGCGATATCGATAAAAGCCTTTTGATTCCCCTGCACCTGTATTTCGGCCGAAACGGTGGTTTCAAACCCTACGTAGCTGACGATAAGCCGGACAAAGCCGGGGTCCACACCGGTAATATTAAACTTCCCATCCAGATCAGTGGTGACGCCAATCAACGTTCCCTGAATCTGAATGGTGGCGAACTCGAGCGGTTCATTGTTTTTCTCATTGTATACACGTCCCTCAATTGTTCCTTTTTGTGCATATGTAATCAAACTGATAACAAGAAGGAGCAAAGTAATAATAGGTTTTCTCATATAGTGGCTGTTAAGTATTTCTTTGCACTGAATTTACCTTATGACAGAGCTGACAAAATACCTTTAAAATGTAAAAAGTAAAGTTTTGATCAATATAGCCTATTAACAATTAATCCTCTTTTATGTTCTCTGTAAACAGAACATATTTAAGTATATATAACAGTTTCGCAACGATACGAATGAGCAGGTTAGATTTAAGATGATAATGTCACTCTTTTACTGTAAATGACATCAAAAAGGAGTGCTAAACCGGTTTTTTAGATTATATTTGCATTCAAATATTTAGAATGATTATAATTAATGAACAAAATATTCCTTTTGCTCATCCTGTTGTTATGTAGTAACACGGCGATATATTCAGCGCCACTGCCTGCGACTGAAGTAAGAGCTGTCTGGCTGACAACGAACTACGGTCTGGATTGGCCGCGAAACAGAACTAGTCAGGAGATACAAAAAAAAGAGTTATTATCTATTCTGGACGACTTACAAAAAAACAACTTCAACACTGTCATGTTCCAGGTACGGGCCCGGGGGGAGGTTTTATATGATTCCAAAATCGAACCGATGTCATCGCTGATTCAATCGGGAGGGTACGGTCATCCGAAATTCGACCCGCTCGCTTTTACTATCGAAGAGTGCCATAAACGTGGTCTTGAATGTCATGCCTGGATAGTTACTTATCCTATGGGTGGTGATAAGCATGTGAGAAGTTTAGGAGCGCGATCGGTCACGAAAAAAAATCCCACCATTACAAAAAAATTCAAAGGGGAGTGGTTTCTTGATCCAGGTAATCCCAGGACTGATGATTATCTGCTCTCAATAGTAAATGAAATCGTGACCAATTATGATGTGGATGGGGTTCATTTCGATTATATCCGTTATCCCGACAACAGAGGTCAGTTTCCCGACGATGGGATGTATCGCCTGCATGGGAAGGGCAAATCACGTGCCGACTGGCGCAGGGATAATATCACCCGCTTTGTGACCAAAGCATACGATATGGTAAAAAAACAAAAACCCTGGGTACAGGTGAGCAGCTCCCCCCTGGGCAGGTATCGCTCTTTGGGCAATAATGGTCATGGATGGACTGCGTTCGAGACAGTCTATCAGGATGCGGGAAAGTGGATGAAAACAGGGAAGCATGATGCATTGTACCCCATGATGTACTACAAGGAGCAACTTTTCTACCCCTTTGTGGATGACTGGATAGAGAATGGGAATAAGCGGATAGTGGTACCCGGTCTGGGTGCCTATCAAATGATTGAGTTAGGGTGGTCACGACAGGATATCCTCAATCAGGTGGATTATACCAGAAGAAAGAACGTGCATGGACAAGCCTATTTCCGTACTGCAAACGTCCTGTCCAACACCAAAGGGATTCTTACCTCCCTGGAGAAGTATTATTCCTATCCTGCCAAGCTTCCGGCTATGACCTGGTTATCTGACTTGATCCCGGAAAAACCGACCGATATTCAAGCCGAGAGACTGCCGGATGGTACCTTTGAACTAAAATGGTTGTTGAATGATGAAAAAAACAGGGTGACCTATAATGTCTACAGGAGTGAAACGGATGATTTTAGCAGGGATAACGCTGAGAACCTGCTGGCCGTAGGTCTGAAAGAACCTCTGTTTACATACGTTGCAGAGGATAATGACAAAGCTTACTATTACTTTGTTACCGTGTCGGATGCCTATCATAATGAAAGCGAAGTGAGTATACCTGCTTTTTTCTATCATTCTGAAACAGTCAAGTAATTGTCATAAAACGACCCGAATAATTCTTTCCCACCGACAGGAAAAAATCGAAACAATTCGTTAGGAAAAATCAATAAATTGGAATAAATTTGTAGCTATGGAGGCCAGTCAAAAATTGAAAAAACAGGTGAAGGATGAGTTTATGGAGTACCTCACGCTACATAAGCATCGCAAGACACCTGAACGGTTCGCTATTCTCGATCATATATACATGACAAAGGGACACTTTGATATGGACTCACTCTACAAATCGATGATCGATGTGAACTTCCGCGTCAGCCGTGCTACCCTCTACAACACCATTGAGCTGCTGCTCGACTGTGGCCTTGTGGTCAAGCATCAGTTTGGCGGAAACATGTCGAAATACGAGAGAGCCTACGGAAATGAGAATCATGACCACATGATTTGTACTACCTGCGGTCAGGTGTGGGAAACAAGAAACAGTGACCTGCTCACGCAGGCGCAACTAAAAAAGATTAAGAAATTTACGGTCAGTTATTACAGTATGTACATCTATGGCACCTGCAGTAAATGCAGTCATGCAAAGAAGATGGAGTTGAGGAGACTGGCACGCAGCAGCAAGGATAAAACGGGTAACAAGTAGTTAAAAGCATTCTAAAACAGAAGAGTGGGTGAACTAACAGCCATCCATCACATTTACAGAAATAGTAAAAATGAAAGTCGACGTATTATTAGGCCTCCAGTGGGGCGATGAAGGAAAAGGAAAAGTGGTGGATGTGCTCACACCCAAATATGATATTGTGGCACGTTTTCAGGGGGGGCCCAATGCCGGCCATACCCTGGAATTTGAAGGTGAGAAATACATCCTGAAATCGATTCCCTCCGGGATCTTTCAGGAAGGGAAAATGAATATCATCGGTAATGGTGTGGTGATTGATCCTGCACTGTTCAAAAAGGAGGTGGAAGCACTCGAAGCTACGGGTCATACACTCACCGACAGGCTCTCCATCTCAAAGAAGGCACATCTGATACTGCCCACGCACCGCTTGCTGGATGCCGCATCGGAAAAAGCGATGGGCAACGCGAAGATTGGTACCACAGGGCGTGGTATCGGTCCTGCCTATACCGATAAGATCAGTCGTAATGGACTGAGAGTGGGTGATCTGTTTCATAATTTTGAGGAGAAGTACAAGAACGCTGTCGCTCGTCATAAGGAGCAGCTGAGTCAGTATCAGTTTGAATATGATCTTGAAGCACTTGAGAAAGAGTGGTTTGAGGGAGTGGAGAAGCTGAAAACATTCCGTATCATCGAGAGTGAGCACTTTATCAACAAGCAGCTTGCCGGTGGAGCCAAAGTGCTTGCCGAGGGAGCTCAGGGCTCCATGCTCGATATAGATTTCGGGTCCTATCCCTTCGTTACTTCATCCAACACCATTTGTGCCGGGGCATGCACAGGCCTGGGGATAGCACCGAACAGGATTGGTGAAGTGTTTGGGATTTTCAAGGCCTATTGTACAAGGGTGGGCAGTGGTCCTTTCCCTACCGAGTTGTTTGATGAGGATGGTCAGCTCCTGCGTGATAACGGTAAAGAGTATGGCTCTGTTACCGGTCGTCCGCGCCGTTGCGGATGGATCGATCTGGTCGCGCTGCGCTACACCATCATGCTGAACGGTGTAACCAGGCTTGTAATGATGAAAAGCGATGTGCTGGACAGCTTTGAAACGATCAAAGCGTGTGTTTCTTATAATGTCAACGGTGTTGAAACCGAAGATCTGCCTTTTGATATTACTGAAGGTTTCGAACCGATATATGTAGATCTGCCCGGTTGGAAGACCGACATGACAAAAATGCGGTCGGAGGATGAGTTTCCTGAAGAGTTCAACAACTACATCTCTTTCCTTGAAGAGGAGCTGGGCGTACCTGTAGCTATTGTCTCCCTGGGGCCTGACAGGGCACAGACCATTATCCGGTAACGAATGGCATGATTTTCGCATTTGAACTTTTAAATGCGATAAATGTTTATTTAAAAAAGAATATATGTCACCAATTTGGATTCTGTTTATAGCTATTGCTCTTGCCGGATGGATTGTTCAGGCTACACTGAAAAGTCGTTTTAAGAAGTATTCAAAGGTACCCCTTCGCAACGGAATGACCGGGAAGGAGGTCGCAGAGAAGATGCTTCATGATAATGGTATTCTCGATGTACAGGTAATCTCTGTAAGAGGAAGACTCACCGATCACTATAACCCGCTGAATAAGACCATCAATCTAAGTGAGCCGGTGTATGGATCCTACAGTGTTGCTGCTGCTGCCGTTGCGGCGCACGAGACCGGTCATGCATTACAGCATGCGATGGGCTATGCCCCGCTCAAAATGCGGTCGGCACTTGTTCCCATCATCTCCTCCACCTCACGCTGGGTGATGTGGGTGATCCTGGCGGGCATCATCATGATACAGACCTTCCCGATGTTGATATGGATTGGTATCGGCATGTTCGCACTTACAACCATTTTCAGCTTCGTGACGCTGCCGGTGGAGAAGAACGCCACCAACCGCGCACTTCGCTGGTTGAGCAGCGCCGGTATTACCGATGCCACCAATCATAACCAGGCTGAAGATGCATTGCGCTGGGCCGGATACACCTACGTGGTGGCAGCACTCAGCTCTCTGGCCACATTGCTCTATTACATCATGATTGCCATGAGTGGCAGGAGATAAAACCATTGTTTAGAGATGAACAATAGCGGTGCGAAAACTTTTTCGCACCGCTTTGTGTTTTATAAAAAGTTGGCTTCTTAAAGCAGTTACTGTTCTATAGCCACGTCAATGATCACTTCGGTTTAAACAGGGTTGATTCGTTGAACCATTTTCAGATAGTTCTTACACATCAAAAAGAAAAATAGTAAAAATGAAAACAGTATATTATGCGGCCGACAGCCGTGGCCATGCCGATCACGGCTGGCTCAAATCAAACCATACCTTCAGCTTTGCCAATTATTATGATCGTGACAGGATGCATTTTGGTGTGCTGCGGGTTGTGAATGACGATCATGTGGAGGGGGGTGAAGGCTTCGGTACACACCCACACAATGACATGGAGATCATTACCATCCCTCTTGAGGGTGATCTGGAACATCATGACAGCATGGGCCATGGTGGCATCATCCACAAGGGTGATGTGCAGGTGATGTCTGCCGGCACGGGTATCACACACAGTGAGAACAATGCAAACAGCGACCGACCGGTAAAATTTCTTCAGATCTGGGTGTTCCCACGTGTGAAAGGGGTGGAGCCACGTTACAGCCAGATGCACATTGCCGACCATGCCCGGCCGAACGATTTTCAGCAGATTGTCTCTCCCCACAGCGATGAAGAGGGGTTGTGGATACATCAGGACGCCTGGTTTCATCTTGCCCGTTTCGATAAGGATGTTTTTCGCGAGTACAGGGTCAGGAAGCCGGGAAACGGTGTTTATATCTTCGTTATTAAGGGACAGGCTCGTGTCGGTACGCAACTACTCAATGAACGCGATGGTTATGGCATATGGGACACCGACAGCTTCACGCTTGAAGCGCCTGATGATGCAGAGATCCTGCTGATGGATATACCCATGCAGCTGCCACAACATTAACGTTGGTTGAGGCTGAGATGCCGGTAATAATTATCCCACTTACAAATGAATATTTCAGACAAGATGAAAACAGTACTGATAACAGGTGGAACGGGGCTCGTAGGCAGCCGGTTAACGGAAATGCTCATCAGTAAAGGATACAGGGTGCTCTGGCTCAGTCGTGAACGTAACCTGCACGCTGATATACCCACTTACAGATGGGATTACCGGAACAACGAGATTGACAATGAAGCCCTTGAGCAAGCCGATGTGATCATTCATCTGGCGGGATCCAACCTGGGTGAAGGCAGATGGTCAGATGAGAAAAAGCGAGAGATAGTGGAGAGCCGTGTGCGGACAGCTGAGCTGTTACTGGAGAGACTGAAGTTGATCGGCAGGATACCAGGGACTTTTATTTCCGCTTCTGCAACCGGCTATTACGGCCCGGGTGTGAATGAGCGGATCTTTACCGAGGAGGATGTTTTGTCGGAGAGCGATTTCCTGAGTACTACCTGCAGAAAGTGGGAGGATGCTGCATTCAGCTTTAATGAACTCCCCGGCATCCGTACGGTTATCCTGCGTACCGGTTTCATTCTCTCCCGTGACAGCGAAGCATTTAAGAAGATGGTGTTGCCCATGCGGTTGGGAGTGGGGTCACCCCTCGGCAGCGGGAGGCAGTATCTCAGCTGGATTCATCTGGATGATATCTGCCGGCTTTATATCAGCGCCATAGAAGATTCCACCTTACAGGGTGTTTACAACACGGTAGCACCTGAATATATCACCAATGCCGGATTTATGCGTACCCTGGCAAAGGTGATGAAGAAGCCCTTCTTCTTCCCTGCCGTTCCTGCGTTTGTGCTGCGGCTCGTGATGGGTGAAGCGGCTGACATGGTTTTAAGCGGCAGCAGGATCTCCTCACAGAAGATCCGGGATGCCGGCTATCGCTTTCAGTATGACACTGCTGAAAAGGCGATCACTGCTTCACTGAGAGCTGAAGGAAATCAGGAGAGAGGTAAAGCAAAGATGTAGATCGCTGAAGAAAAAATAGTATTGAATCATTCATTAAGTCCTCTTTTCAACATGCACAAGGAGAAAACCCTGCGACAGGTTTACCGTCACCCTTCACTGACGGAAGAGAACCTCGAAACCATCAGCAAGGCACACAAAGAAGTGAGATTCAAAAAAGGTGATTTTTTTCTGAACAAGGGAGAGATGTCCGGCAGTTATCTCATCATGGAGAGCGGGTTGATGCGATCGTTCGTCTATAGTTACGACGGGGATGATATCACAACCAACTTCTTCTCGAACCATGAGGTGGTGATTGAGGTGTTGTCACTTTTTAACCGCACCCGCACCGAAGAATATATACAGGCATTGACCGATTGCACCTGCTGGCAGATTGATCTCGACCGGTTTGAGCAGCTCTTCCACTCCATACAGGGTATGAGTGAATGGGGGCGTGCATGGATGTCGGAGCAGCTTTTTGTGTCCAAAATACGATCGGTGGAGATGATCACCGATAACGCTACTAACCGCTATCTCAAGCTGATTAGGGAGAAGCCGCAGGTGATCCGCCAGGCACCCCTGAAACAGATTGCCTCTTACCTGGGCATTACCGACACATCCCTGAGCCGGATCCGTAAAGAACTATCGAAAGGAAGCTTCCTGGCTTCCAAATAGTTTTCTTGTCACAGGACAACTTTTTACCCATTACTTCAAACAAAACCTGTTTTCTTGTCATAGGATAAGTGTATATTTGATCCGGTACCCTATATTTGCAGTATAGAATCATTCTAAATAGATTGAATTGTATGAATGAATTTCAATAGAAAAAGATATGAATAACGCAATTTACCCCTGTGTATGGTGCAACAACAACTCTGCAGAACTGGCGGAATTCTATGTTTCTGTTTTTCCGGATACAAAGATAATTGATGAGAACCCGTTTGTGGTGCGATTGGCGATGTCCGGACAAAGATTGATGTTATTGAACGGGAGTGACCTGTTTCGCCCCAATCCTTCTATTTCGTTGATGTACCTGACATCTCTGGAAAGTGAAGTGGAGCAGATTTATGCGAAGTTGATTGAAACAGGCACGGCACTGATGCCTTTGGACAAGTATCCTTTCAGTCCCATGTATGGCTGGGTGGAAGATCAGTTCGGCGTCTCCTGGCAACTTTATACCGGCAAGGAAGAGGATATCATTCAAAAGATTGTACCCACACTGATGTTTGTGAATCATAACAACGGCAAAGCAGCAGAGGCGGTTGACTTTTACACCTCTCTGTTCCCCGATGCTGAATCTCGGGGTCTGCTCAGATACAGCGGTGAGGAGGGTGAAACAACAGGAAACATTCAACATGGTGAGTTCCTGATCAACCACTATCTGCTGATGATCATGGATAGCTCCTGGCCGCATGCGTTTAATTTCACTGAGGGCGTCTCGCTGGTGGTGGAATGCGATAGTCAGCAGGAGATAGATAGCTACTGGTCCGGTCTGATATCCGGTGGTGGTGAGGAGAGCATGTGCGGTTGGCTGAAAGACAGATATGGTGTAAGGTGGCAAATAGTACCCTCAACAATTGACAAGTTGATCGCTAGATCTCCCGGAGTGATGGAGGAGATGATGAAAATGAGGAAGCTGGATATCCGCAGACTGCAACAGGCAGCGGAGCAAGATTAAACTATTTCAATATAGAAAATGATAAGGCAGGGTGGGTGACATCCTGCAGGAGTTAATAATTGTCTTATTTATGAAAGATGATTCTGTTTTATTCTTTACTCACATTTAAACATTTAGAAATCATGGCAAAATTAAATCCGTACCTCAATTTTGATGGTACATGTGAAGCAGCATTCAATTTTTATAAATCTGTCTTTGGTGGTGAATTCAAAGGCGGCATCATGAAGTTGAAAGATCTGGAGGAGAAAAATCTAGAAGGGATGGTGATCGCCGAAGAGGATCGTGAAAAGGTGATGCATGTCTGCCTGCCTATAGGTGATGAACTGCTGATGGGATCGGACGTGACTTGCGATCAGCGTGGCCTGTTCAAGACGGGTAACAGTAACTATATCAGCGTTACTCCCCACAGTCGTGAAGAGGCAGACCGTCTTTTTAACGAGTTGTCGGCCGGGGGCGTGGTGGAAATGCCGATGGCGGATATGTTCTGGGGCGACTATTTCGGCAGCTTCAAGGACAAATATGATATCTACTGGATGATCAATTTCAACACTGAATACGTGTAGACCCCGGATCTCCATCGCATAGATCACTTTGATCATATGCGAACGGGAACGAGCGCATACAATCAAAAAAGACCCTTCCTTCGCGGTGTTGTGACCCCCCAAAAGTTGGAAAAGATTATAAATTTAACTTTCGCATGTTCATGCTAAGATGTATATAGCTAAAGATGAGGTATATAAATGTTTTGTGGGGATCCATTGACCTCGGTGAACGTAAAAAGAGCAGTTGTTTGCAGCGAAGCAAGTTCTGCTCTTTTAGTGACCGAGGGCACAAATGGGTCACAAAACTTTATCAAGTCGAGAATTTAGCTGTATACACAGCATGCGAAATTTGAATTTATAAGTAACTGTTTTTATGCTTTCGGATCGAAGAAAGGATACTCCTTCACTGCCAGAAATTCGTTGTCGAGAAGTGTTTTCTCTTTCCGTGAAAGTGGCTTACCCACGATCTCCTCAATATGATCCACACAAAAGGCAAAGTTACGGAAATCACCCGGAGGTACAATCACATCGGCACCTGTTCTGAAGGTATACTTCAATGCGGCAATCCCCATCTCAGGTTCGCTCACATCAATGGGTTTGACCCACGATTTTGGATAGCTCCTGCGCTCCTCATCGTTCAGCCATCGACGGTGTACCAGTCCTTTCAGGGCAATCACTCCCATACCGCGGTGTTTCGCCTCGTCAGCTACACCTGATCCCCATCCTGCCAGCATATCCATCTGCCAGTTGATCGGAAACATCACTGTATCGAAATCATACATCGACATGGCACGCAATGCCTGCACCTGTGAGTGAGCTGAGAAGCCCACCTTGCGGATACGTCCCCGTTGTTTCTCCTTCTCAATCATCTCCATCACACCGTCGGGTGCAAACGCTTTGTCCACATCGTCGGCGGTGGTGAGGCTGTGCAGCTGGTAGAGGTCGAAGTAGTCGGTATGCAGCAAACGCAGCGACTCTTCAAACTCTTTTTCTGCACCCTCACGCATACGTTCTGTAGTCTTACATGCCAGATAGTTCTCTTTGCGATACGGTTTCAATGAAAGGCCCAGCTTCTCCTGTGCATCACCATAAGAGGGCGCCACATCGAAATAATTGATGCCCCTGTCTAATGCCCAGGCGACATAATTGTTGGAGGCCTCCTGCCCGTCACGCATCGAGACAATACCTCCATACACCACCGGGAACACTTCAAAGCCTGTTTTTCCCAGTTTGCGCCTGATGTTCCTTTTTGCGGTTTTGGCGGATAATTCATTTGATTCATCTCTATCCATTGTTGCTCCTGTTTCTCTTATCGCGGCAGATACTCTACCGGCTGTACCGATGGCAACAGCACCGGCGACACTTCGTTTTATAAATTCGCGTTTATCCATCATTTTTTAATTTGGGATGTGGGAT
>JADMKJ010000172.1 GCA_015478855.1 Proteiniphilum sp. | reverse complement strand
GAAGACGAGGAACGGGTCATTGTCTATCTCCCTGCTCACCATGTAGATCACCGCGGCCAGATGCTTGCAGGGTACCGCCCAGTCGGGACAGGAGCATTGCATCTTGAAGTCGGTCCACTGCTTTGGGAACACTTTCAGTCCCGTTGCTTCGGCAATATCGAGCATGGCAGGATCCAGCTCCCTGTTCAGCAGTTTAGATATCAAGGCAGGCTTTGTTACAATCTTTTGCATCAGTTGTTCCACCTGCTCTTCGAAAAAAGGAGGCACGATAAGATTAACCTTGTAGGGAGTAGCCCTGCTGCCAGCGACGCGCGCCGTGATCGTGTTCTCTTTTATCTTCACCGACAACACAGACCCCTTTCGTGCATACGAGGCACCACGCGGCAGACGGTTGTCGTAATCCACGTTCTCCAGTGAGCGCAGCCAGTGTTCGCCCCACCATGTTTTCCCAAATTGAATCGACATAACAGCAATTGATTGTTTTCTTTCAGAATGAGCAACAAAAATAAACCTTTTTCATGAATTGAACAATCAACCACCAGTCGAAGTAGAGCGAAACCGATTAAAGCTGACCGCTGAGAGCTGACCGCTGATGTACAAGTCTATTAATTACTTTTAGGTGGATATTTCCTGTAGTTGTAATTTGATTTGTTTAATAATCTGTTAATTTTGTACCAGGTTTCACCTGCATGACGCTTAGTGGAGCAGTAATCAATTCAACGACTTATGCAATATTATCCCATTCGTTATTGTCTACTCCTCTTTTTTCTGTTTTCACTGTCCAGTCTTGTAACAGGGCAAGAGAGGGATCGTCCGCAAATCAGTCTGATAAAGCAACCGCTGCGATACAGATTCAGTTATGAGCAGTTGAAAATGTCGGGTGAACCGGATCTGGGCATGCTGGGGATGGGAGCTGACTTTTTCATCATAGACAAGCTTCCCCATCTTTACCTCTCAATCAACAGTTATTCGGCCATCGTTGGACAGAGGCCGGGGTTGATCACCTTCGGGGCGGGAATGGGTTATCTGCAACCCCTGTTTCAATCGCCCTTGTCTATAGATGCAGGCCTGTTTGCAGGAGGAGGTGGCGGCGGTGGTGCTCCCGATGGCGGCGGGTTAATCACGCGCGGGCATATCAACCTATCCTATAAGATGAAGCATGTCTCACTGTTTGGAGGTTATTCTCGGCTTGATTTTCCCACCGGAGAGATGGGAAGTGACAACTTCAATGCCGGACTGACGCTGTCCACGCAATTCAGGACGGCCCGTAAGACAGGAGATTCATCCATGGCAGATGGTGAGGTAGCACCACTCGATAAAACATCCACATTTCGCGCACAGGTTACCGGACAGAATTATATCAATTTTGCAGGTGGTCCCACCTCTGGAAGCAAGGGAACACAACCCGGAGGTGGTGACATTTCTCTGGTCGGCATCGAGTTGGACCATTTTTTCGATAACAAATGGTATGCAGCGCTAAAGTTACATGGCGCCATGGCCGGCGGCATTGATGGCTATATGAGTTATCTCGTAGGCCTGGGGTTTGAGCAGAAATTAGGGAGCGACCGATTGATTCTTGATACCCAGGTGCTGGCAGGTCCCAGCGGAGGTGGAGGTGTAGCGACCGGAGGTGGGGGCATAGTCCAGGCAACAGTGGGTTTACGTGCCCCTTTGTGGAATACGTATGGAATAAAAGCATCTATCGGTCAGACATTTACTCCCTGGGGTCGGTTCAATGGAACGTTTATGGAATTGGGTTTATCTCAAACATTCCGATTTTTATCGACAACAAATAAGGGTAAGAAAAACGCGTATCAGCTGAAAGAGTCGGAACGGCTAAGTGAGTTTGGCTTTGAACTGCTGAACCGTACCTACTATTCGTCACCGGACGGGGTGGACAAGAATGGTGATCCTTATGAGAGCGCCTTCAACCTTTTGGGGTTCCAGGTATCGAAAAATATCCATCCTCATTTCGATCTACTGGGAGCCACCTATTGGGCATATCAAGGAGCGTATGGAGCTTATGCCGAAGGCCTGTTGGGGCTGTTGTACAAGTATGCGTGGACGACTTCCTGGGAATTCAGGGCGAAGGTATTGGGAGGTGCTGCAGGAGGCGGAGGCATTGATCTGGGCAGCGGATTGGTTTATCAGTTTGGTGCTGGATTGGTTTATCAGATGCATCCAAACTGGGGATTATCCATAGGAGCAGGCCAAATGAGAGGTGTCAAGGGCAGTTTTACACCTCTCTTTACCGATATCGGCATCATTTACCGATTTGGCACCCTACGGGATCATTAAAACAGCGGAGTGCTGATAGCTGATAGCTTACATCTCAAATATTTCCCTTGCACGCTTCAGGCGTTCGGCCGACAGCTCAGGCGTACCCTCCAGCCGGTAAGACAACCCCATCTGTGCGTATTTATGGGTTCCCATGGTGTGATAAGGCAGCAGCTCCACTTTTTCGATGCATTGGTACGGTTTGA